>CAZJXY010000001.1:0-30128 GCA_964549925.1 uncultured Bdellovibrionales bacterium
CCATGTCCAAGAACTACGTGTCCAATTTCATGCGCCAAAACAGCGGCTAATGCATCTTCATCGGGCATCGATTTTAAAAACCCCTTGGTAACGAAGACGAATCCACCCGGAGCGGAAACAGCGTTGATCTCATCGCTATTTAACACTAGGAAGTGATACCCTGCATAAGTCTCCGGACGGTCCGAGAACGCCACTAGCCCCGAGCCAACTTTATTAACATAGAGTTGCGCAGCTTGATTTGGTAGCCGAGAGTGAGTCGAAAGAATCTTAGCGGAGACTGCTCGTCCTAAATAATACTCCTGCTCGGGGGTGAAGCCAGAGGCTGCCTTGGCGAGTTTACTTCCCGCTGAGAACAGGGAATCTGCCTGGGAACCGGAGACTAATCCGGTGGAGCCCAATATGGAGCTTCCAATTGTTTGAAAGCTTGAATTTTCGGCGCACCCGATGCAAGAAAATAAGGCAAATGTAGCTATTGTAAATACCTTTTTCATAGTTTACCTCCAAGATCTCCCGACTTTAAGAATTCGACCACTTGATTTTGACTGACTTTGAGCTGTTCCATGGCGTTCACCGCTGAGTAATTTAGCGCGGCATCCTTCATCGCGAGCTGCCTTTCGGTCTCCTTGTCGAAACCTTTAGCGGCGTTCTGTACGTCAGAGGCAGAAGCAGTAGTCGAACCAGAAGAGATTTTCGAAGTGAGAGAAAGTTTCTTTGACGAAACAGCCGTAACGTGAACAAATCCTGTTGCACCAGCCCTTGTTTTGACCTTGAGCCAACCAGCTTCTTCGTCCGAGAGCTTTTCTAACTCTTCGCCGTTCCTCAGCGACGCCACAATACTTCCGAGAACTTGAGGTCGTGACCTAAGCTTAGTCTCTTTTAATTGCACTGAAAGCTTCGAATTTTCGGCGAAAGCAGTTATTAACGGCAAAAGAAGCACTATAAGAAAAGAAAGATATCTCATTTTTATACCTCCTAAATCTCCGATCAACGAAGTATTTCGGAAACCGTAGCAAAACTGAGCCAAAGTGGCGAGAAGTATTGTGCCTGTTCGATTTGAGAATCAGGCTAAACTTGCGTATAATCGCGGTCATTATGTTTTCTGGAATTGTTGAAGAAACCGCGACAGTTATACTTTTTGAACTCGGTTCTAGGCGTCTTAGGATCAAGAGTGGCCTCGATCATTCCGCGACTAAACTAGGGGATTCAATTTTAATTGATGGTGTTTGCCTGACTGTAGTGAACCAGAAATTGAGCGGCCCACCTGGCGCAGAGTTGACTTTTGATTTGGCCGAGGAGACGATCAGGCGTTCCACCCTGGGCCAGTTAGTGGCTGGCGGTCAGGTTAACCTTGAGCGTTCCCTGCAAATCGGGGAGAGGCTTCACGGACACTTTGTTTTTGGGCATGTTGATGCGGTGGGTCAGCTCGTAAACCGTGAAAAGGATGGCCAAAACGATCGCCTGACGATTAGTTATCCTCCAGCCTTGGCTGGCTTAATTGCAGAGAAGGGTTCGATCTCAATTAGCGGAGTTTCGCTGACGGTCGGTGAGGTAACTGAAAAAACCTTCAATGTGTACATCATTCCGCACACTAATTCGGTAACGAAAATTTCCAAGATTGCGATCGGTGAAAAGCTGAACCTTGAGGCGGATATGTTAGCGCGTTATACCCGTTCGATTTTACTCGCAAACAGACAAACCGAACCAAAGGGTACGATCACCGAGGAATTTTTACGAGAGCATGGGTTTAAGTGATGCCCTTTTCGGAACTTAATATTTCCCCGATCGAGCAAGTACTTGAAGCTTACGGTTCTGGAAAACTAATAATCATAGCCGATGACATCGATCGCGAGAATGAAGGTGACCTAGCTATTGCCACTGAAAAGCTTACACCAAAGGCGCTTAGCTTCATGATGCAATATGGACGCGGGTTAATTTGCGTGAGTATTGCAAGAGATTTAGCGAAAAGATTGATCTTAACCCCTCAGACTGAGAATAATAACTCTATCTTTCATACCCCATTTACCGTGAGTGTCGACCATAGGTCCGTTGTCGGATCAGGGGTAAGCGCGAGCTCTCGCTGTAAGAGTATGCTTGCGTTGTTAAATGAATTCAGTCGACCCGATGACTTTGTAAGTCCGGGGCATATATTTCCGCTGGCTGCTCACCCTTCCGGAGTTTTGGGTCGCAAGGGACAAACGGAGGGCTCCTACGATTTGGCTCGGTTATCCGGGCTCAAACCCTCAGGGGTTATCTGTGAGATTCTAAATCCCGATGGAACGATGTCTAGAGGACCGGAACTAAACCGTTTTGCTAAGGAACACAAACTTCCGATTACTACGATTCAAGAGATTATTCGCTACCGACTGAGTCAAGAAGTACTGGTTAGTGAAGTCGCTAGATCACGGCTGCAAACAGAGCACGGAGAATTCGATACAATTGTATTTGAAAATGAAGTTGATGGTAAGGAGCATCTGGCCCTAATCTTTGGGGAGTTGCAAAACGAGAGTTCAGTGATGGTACGCGTGCATTCAGAGTGCCTTACCGGTGATGTATTTGGTAGTCGACGCTGTGACTGTGGCCCGCAACTAACCGAAGCGATGCGCCAAATCGTTGCACACGGAAGCGGATTAGTGATTTATCTGCGCCAAGAAGGGCGCGGGATCGGCCTAGGTAATAAGTTAAAGGCTTATGCATTGCAAGATTTAGGTAGAGACACAGTCGAGGCAAACTTAGAGTTGGGGTTTGCGCCAGATGCTCGGGATTTTGCGGTGGCGGCTCAAATTCTGAACGCCTTAAAGATAAAAAGTATTAAGCTCTTGACCAATAATCCAGGTAAGAAATCAACATTGGAGGATTTTGGAATATCTGTTGTCGAACGAATTCCTCTAATCGTTGGAGTTGATGAATGTAACCTAAAATATATTGAGACAAAGCGTACCAAACTTGGTCATTGGTTTTGATCGTGATGTTGAGTGGTTTTGATAATAGTAAAGCACCTATAATTAGTAGCAAAAGAGAATGTGATTCTGTCAGACTCATTATATAAATTCAGTAAGGAAATTGATCTTGGCTGTACCGGTCACTGAGTAATTTCAGGAGGTTATAGAACCGGAATGGTAGGGACAAAGGCTTCACAACTGTTTAATTTTGTACGTGAATGCACTAGACTCCACCCTTTCGGCCATTAGACGTAAATCCTTAGGTTACCTCCTCTCTCTCTGCTAGCATAACCGCTGGTAAGGACCATAGAATAGGAAGTTACCAGAGCGGTACGTTCGAAGGTCTAACTTTCGGTCTTTTACTAGGATAAGGACTAGCTAGGGATGGCTAGAACAATACAAGGGCAACTTGTCGCATCGGGAATTCGATTTGGCATCGTCGTCAGCCGATTCAATACCTTCATTACATCACAACTTTTAGAGGGCGCTAAAGATACGATACTGCGTCACGGTGGAGAGGAAGATTCCGTTACAGTCGTTCACGTTCCGGGAAGTCTAGAGATCCCTTTAATCTGCAAAAAACTGGCAAATTCTGGTGAGTATGACGCAGTTATTGCGCTGGGTGCCGTAATTCGCGGATCTACACCCCATTTTGATATGGTGGCAAACGGCGTAACTCGTGGTGTAATGGATGCAACAAGCGAGAGCGGTATTCCGGTGATTTTTGGCGTAATCACAACGGACACAATTGAGCAGGCGATTGAACGGGCAGGCACAAAGGCAGGGAACAAGGGTAGCGACGCAGCTTTGGCGGCTATAGAAATGGCGAACCTTTTGCGTGAGCTTTCTCATCAGAGTAAGCGTACGGGGAAGGTAACCGCAATTTAGAAATTTGAGGCGATGTAAAAATGGGTTCGAGAAGACAGGCTCGAGAGTGCGCGTTACAAGCATTGTACATGTGCGACAGTCTAGACGACTGGTCAAAGTCGGCCCTTGAACTCTTCTTCGATAATTTTCACCCAGAGTTTGCTCTGAAGGACGGACAAGAGCAGGTAAAAAATTCTGCGTTTGCTCATGTGTTGGTTGATGGAGTTATCGAAAATCGCCTAAGTGTAGATCGGTTTATCGGCATGGCTTCTCAGAACTGGACTGTTGGCCGCATGTCGAGGGTAGACCGCAATATTTTAAGACTTGGCACTTTTGAAATCTGCTTTCTTCCCGATGTGCCACCGAACGTAAGCATTAATGAAGCGATTGAAGTCGCCAAGCGTTTTGGTGCAGATGAGTCACCGATGTTTATTAACGGTGTGCTTGATCGAGTGGCCGGAGATTTCAAGCGTGGGATTCTTATCCCGACAAGCTTTGAAGTTCCGGTAAAGAAGGTAATAAATCAGTAGCAGGGTTATTTCCTGCTTAGGCCCCAGTCCTGATAGAAGCTATCAAAGTTAAATACTGCCTCTCTAAAGTGGGTCATGGCGCTTGAATTATCGCGTTTGTTGAGGGCCTCAAGTCCTTCCTGTAGACTAACGTTGATCTTTTCGATGTCGCTTGGGTTGAAGGATACGTAGTGTTTTGAGTTGCTCTTCTTCCTCAACTCATATTGTTGAAGACTAGCTACCAGTCTCGCTACTCCTTCCAAAGTTTGCCCCTTGGACTCGGCAATAATACCCTTTAAGGCGAGGGAGCGTGGGCTATCTTCAAAGCGATCGCCTAAATTGAGGCAGTCAATCGCAAATTCAAGTGCTCCCAGCTTAATAAATATAGCAGCAAGATTGTGATAGCACAGAGCAGCTGATTCTTCCCCATGAGTCTTCCAGTCATTATTCGGGAATAGATCTTCGATATATGAACCCTGCACCAGGAAGTTCAGTAACCTGGCGCGCTCCTCAGAAGTCAAGGAAAATGAGCCCTCAGATGCATTGATCTTGAGAGTTATATCAGATTCGTTGACTTCCTCGCCGTTAGTGCTGCTTTCGACCAATAGCTTAGCGAGAATTTCTCGACTAGAATCGCCCTCTATAGCCTTTGCCGACTCCAATACCTTGGTTGCGGCAGAAACAGCAGCGACTGGCCAAATGTGGTTGTCAGTTAGTGTGGCAACCAATTGACTCGTAGAGAAATTTGCGTCTATTGAATGCTTGGCGCCAACGGACAGGGGGAAATATGTTATCCCACTTGATGTGGCTGATGTTTCAGCGATCAGCACCGCAACCTGTTCAGCGGAGAGTTGCGCAGCTGCGTCGATAAAAAGCACGCGGGAGCTTTGCGCTTTAGCTATGGCGCTGGCGGTTGCTTTTGCGATATCAGCAGGATTACTGTACAAAACAGTTGCTCCTGCGAGCTCGATTTTTGGGATTGAGCTGACTAATATAATTTCCGTTTGGCCGATGCTGTTTAGCGCGTTAATTAGGGACTTAACGCTACGCTCGCCAGCTCCATTTTCAAATGCGATCACACTTATCATGGCACGAACCTCTTCTTTAACAGCGGTGTCCGCTATAAAGCATTGGACACCGAAAACCTCCTTTAACTACCCCACCCTTCCGGAATAGAAAGGTCCCAGGTAGCTATATAGATGTCGGCTTGTAGAAATCGGTTACAGAAACATTGAAATTCCTAATACCAGGCTGGCGTGGACAATGTAACTTGTTGAAGTTATTAAACATAGGAGATCAGTCATCGACCAATCATAATAGATCGCGGGAAAACTTTTGGATCGCTATCTTCCAAATTGTGATACGCTCTACCCCTCAAATCCCGGTGCCGGGAGGATTGATCTCTGATATTTGTAAAGTGGTAGTTTGTTCATCGTCTCATTCTTATTCTGGAGGACTTATGGAGTTTGTAGACTGGGGTGAGGAGTTAAAGGTGAGGAGAGAGCAGCTGCGCAGTCAGCTTGAGAATGGTGAGTCAGAACTACAGCAATCTATCGGCGGTGTAATCGAAAAGGGCGTACGCGCAATCCCATCCAATACCACCCTGCGTGTGGCACTTGAGTGCTTTGAATCAGATGATATCGAATATGCTTTGGTGCAAGATTCCCCAGACTCGATCTTAGGGGTGGTACGCCGCAATTCCTTACATGCTGCCCTAGTCGCAGTAAAAGATCACTTCGATCTTATACCTGTAAATAATATCATGGATCGGCGCATTTGCGTCGAGCCTTTGGTAGCTACAGTGGCTGAAGTCATGGATCGTATGGCCGTCGGAGGTTGTGCCTGTACGGTCTTAGTCGACGACCTTGGAAGGCCGCACAGTATCGTTTCTCCAAAAAGTATCTTGATGGCATTGAAGAGAATACTACCGAAGGAAGTAACCGAAAAATCAGATAGGCACTGAAGTTTTCTTAGATGGATGCCGCCAAAGCCCAAATCCTCAAACATTGTGTAGTTCACACTGCAATCTCGGTTACCCCAACTTTTGTGATGGCGGTGATTTTTGGGTTTGAGACCTTACCCAAAATTTTAGCAATGATCTGTGGAATATTAGTTTTCTTAAGTGCCGCCGTATTCCTACATTTTAAGTTAGATCTTTGGCTAAAGACTGGCGCTTCCGTTTTTGCCAAAGCGATTAAGTTTACTAAGATCATTCGGATGGCTTATGCCTTGATAGAGATTGGTGTGTTGATAGCACTCCCGCTCCTTAGCGTTTCGATGTTGGATACAAACCGTCTGTGGGCCAATCAACTACAACGAGTGCTTTTCTTGGATTTTTTATCGGGAATACTTGCAAACAATTGGATTGATCGTTTCGTAATGCCGATTGGAATTGATGGTAGAGCAGTTCCGTACGGGTACTTTCTTCCCACTTTTCTTGCCACGATTTTAGATGGGGTGTTGTTATCTTTACTCATGCTTGGAGTTGCACTCGTATTGTGGGTGGGGATGAGGTTGGGTATGGCAGTCAAAGGTCCCCGACGCGTTAAGGTTTGAGCAGGGGAGGATATGTTCGAGCCTCGAGAAGAGATAGTTTGAAGCAATAGTAAAATTCGGTACTATTGACAACCATTATGGTTGTGTTATGGTTGTATTATGGCAAGTGTCACGCTAAAGCAGATCCCAACAAAGATCCATCGCGCCTTAAAGCAGCGTGCCCAGCGTAAAGGTAGGAGTCTGAATAAGGAAATTCTCGAAATTCTGGCCTCTGCGGTTGTTCCACAGAAACTAGACGTTGAGGCCTTTATTGCCGAGGCCGCAAAGCATCGTGCTTCCCTACCCGGGAGACTTACTGATGAGTTATTAGAAGAGGCGGACTCATCTGGTCGTCCATGATAGTTGCCGATACTAATTTGATCGCTTACTTACTAATTCCTGGGGACTCAAGCGAATTGTCTGCTCAGGTGCTCCGCAAGGATAGTGAGTGGATTGCTCCTTTACTTTGGCGGTCTGAGTTTAGAAATGTACTGGCTCTTTATATGCGAAACGAAGGCATGGATATGCGACAGGCTAATGCTACCATGGCAAAAGCAGAGGAACTACTAAACAATCGAGAGTATGCTGTTAGCTCTGAGATAGTCCTACAGTTTGTGATGGGAACAAAACTTTCGGCTTATGATGCTGAGTTTGTAGCATTGGCAGCCGAAATGAATATTAAGCTCATTACATTCGATCAAGAAATTTTAAGTGAACTTGCTCAGGTGGCTGTTTCGCCTCAGAAGTTCTTGCGCGAACGCTGAGTGTAGGGCAAACAATTAGATAAACCCTACGCCATTGATTTTTGACAAAAAGTCGATGGTGTAGGGCGCCCAGCTATTCTCAATCATTTTTTACAAAAAAGATTGAGGCTGGGTTTAACCAATCGCTTAGCCCATCCCTTTCAAATTCTCCGCCGCCTGGTGCAGCATCTGATCCGGCACGGCGTAACAGAATCTAAGAAAATTGCTGCGCTTTGGATCGCCTTTAGCCTCGAATCCAACGAAATCACTTGCCGGCACAGCCCCGACTTTGGCTTTTTCAATCAACAGATCCGAGATCTCCTCCGAAGTTTTCCCAGGCCAGCGCTTCGAGATATCAGCGATCATATAGTAGGCGCCGGGCGGTGAGTGCGGGTTCATCCCGGCTGCCTGCAACGCATTAAACATTAACGCTCTTTTCTTCGTATATTCGTTCAATAGCTCTCGATAGAAGTTATCTTTTAATTCAGTGATTCCTTTTAATACCCCGTATTGTAGCGGAGTTGGCGCGCATACATAGATGTTGTCAACGAACGGAAGCGTGCCTTCAACGATGTTGAGAGGGGCTTGAAGATACCCGATTCGCCAGCCGGTGATGGCAAAAGTTTTGGAATAAGATCCAATCGTAACAGTGCGCTCAAACATCCCCGGCAGTGAGGCCATCGAGGTATGCTCGGCCGCGTCGTATGTCATGTACTCGTAAACTTCGTCTGTGACGCAGAGAATTTCGTGTCTAGTGCAAACCTCAGCGATCAGTTCGCATTCTGCCGAGGAAAATACTTTGCCGGTTGGATTGTTCGGAGTGTTGACCAGGATAAACTTCACCCTGGGCGAGATCACCTCTCTCAATCGCTTTGGATCGAATTCCCAGCTGGGCGGGGTAAGCGGAATATAGTGAACCTTAATCCCTTTCCTTAAAAAAAGATTATGATGATACGGGTAAAATGGAGAGAAAGTTACAACCTCATCTCCGGATTTTAAGTAAGCCTGACAGAACGCTTCAAATGCTCCAGTCGAGCCAGGAACAATTAATACATTTTCCGCTTTGCATGGAATTCCGTTGAACTTATTTAAGCGCAGAGCCAAAGCTTCTCTCAATTCGGGAATGCCAGCTGCCGGGCAATAGAGATTTTTCCCGGATAGAAGCGCTTCGGAAGCTCCTTGCAGCACCACTTCTGGTGTGGGCATGCGACAAACCCCTTGTCCAAGATTTACACCTCCTACTTTGGCAATCTTTAAACTAACCTCGCGTAAAGCTGGCTGCTCGAAGCGTAGGGTAGGGTGTAATGCCATGTTAAAAATTACAGTTAAGTTGCCTGTGCGCCCTCGGTCCCGTCAGCACTTGCCGCCTCCTCAGCGATTTCACCTTCGGGTGATCCATTTTCTGCTGAAATTTCAGGTGCGACCACCGCTGCTGAGTCAGCCGCAATCTCTGCCTCAAGAGCGCTAACTTCAGCCGCAGAGCTTCCTGCTCGTTTCATTCGGATAAAGGGGAGACGGTTTAATATCTGCTGTAATTCTTCTCTCCTCGGACGGGCGAAATCCCCGGGATGTTTACCATCGGCATAAAACGGGCTCAGATAATCGAAGCCCTTGGAACTTAGATATTCCTCGAAACGGTCTAATATTTGAGAGATTGATTGTTCGCCGTCAACCAAATTTAGGAGAATATAATGCAGTGCGTATCCGATTCCCTGGACCTGTGCTCTATCGCCAATCTGTTCCAACGCTCTTAAGTCAATTTTTGTGTTTCTGACCATTATCTCCGAACGCGATTCGACCCGAATACCGAAAGGATTTGGGCCGGAAGCGCCATCTAGTTTTGGTCTAAGCGGGATACGAGTTGCAGGCGATGCAAAAGGTGCGATTCGGTCCCAGTTGGGAGCCGGGACTTCCGAGCAAATCTTTTTTGTCTCTTCAGTGATATCGGTAAGCTTAAAGTCTTGCATCAAAAGCACACGATCCGCGATGGCCAAAAAGTCACCATAACTTTCCGTTACGATAAGCGAGGAAATTCCGCAGTTATCCCAAAGATCCTTAATTCGCTTTGCCAAGGGGGTAACCGATGAGTTCACTAATTTGGCTATACGCGGATCTTGGAATAATAACTCAGATGGGGTGAGATCTTGATCGATCAATAAAAACTTCGCCCCAGCCTCAACCGCTTCAATTAACGCCGCAACGAATGACTCAGTCTCCGTAGCGTGCTTTGCATAGAACGCTTTTGGATCGCGACCACTGGGCAGAGCGGTGATAAAATTGGAAATGTCTAGCTTTCCAATAATTCTCCCTTCATCCGCGCTAACTTTGACCGAGTGGGCCGCGGTTACCAAGCGCTCACGACCATCACCCGGTACGTGGGCATAGATACCCTGCTGTATGCCTCGAAGCAGAGTAGATTTTCCGGCGCCACGCGGCCCGACAATTACAGTTATACCTTTCTGAATGGCCATCCCGCTAAGCTTTCTCGGTTGTGGGACGGGTGCTGGAGGTGGCTCTCCTTTTTCTTTCCCCTTTTCCTTTTCTTGAGCCGCTGCCTTTGCAGCCGGGGAGGGGAGCGAAAGAATTGGTGGAAGGTCTATTTCAATCTTAAGCGAGTCTGGGGAGGTAAACTTCACCACGCGGTCCTCATCCATCGGAAGTTCTCCGCCTCGATTAGCGCGGGCAACGATCGAGTTATCCGCTACAAAGCCCAAAATCTCCCGCGTTGCTAGCTCAGTTTGTATGAGCTCATAGCACACGGCTGAATCAACAAAACCGCACACCCGCTCGTGGGGCATATTCTCCCACAAAATGCAGCGCTCAATTATGTTAGGTAAATCTCTAGTTAAAATTTCCGACGCTTCTTTCCCGTGGATGCGATTCCCGTGTCCTGGGAGAGCTACTTCGATTCTAGCTTCAACCCAATAAGGAGAGATCCTTACAGCCGTGCGTTCAATAATTTCTTGGCGACCAGCTTCGACTACTATCCGCGGAGGACGTGAATCATTACGCTGTCGTCCGCCGCCGCGCTTACCTCCCCGTGGTTCAGGTTGTGGAGCCGAGTTTGCTGTCACGGCCTTTCGTATTAAACGAGCTATACAATCTTCTAGAGCTATTCTTTTGGTATTCGTATTCCAGAGTTCTGCTGGAAAATTAGCATTTCCTTTAAGAGCTCTTGCTCTAACGAGCGCAATAAAAGCTCCGCCTCTACGTTCAACTAAGTCGATGTACAAGAAGAATCGCTTAAAATCGTGATGGCCAACTAATTCCTTCAACGCCTCCGGCTCTCTGCCATCGATGCGGCGCAGTACTTCGTTGATTGAGGTGTTTTCACTCATATCCGTTATTCCCAGTCGACTTGGACAATGCAAATAAAATCACACCTAAGCGGGCGAAGGGACTTGAACCCTCGGCCCCTTGCTTGGGAAGCAAGTGCTCTACCAACTGAGCTACGCCCGCGTTAAGACAGGGAAATATAGAGTAACCGTCGAGCGGATACAATCTTTAGGACACCCACCTTTTGAGTTGAAGAGTTGATGGCTTCCAGTTAGATGGTGGGTGTCCTTGATTTAGCCAAGTAGCTTGAATTTATGGGGTTTTTTCGGCAGGATAGCAGCCCAGCTTTTGTGCCCGTAGCTCAGTTGGATTAGAGCGTTGGCCTCCGAAGCCAAAGGTCGCAGGTTCAAGTCCTGTCGGGCACGTTTTTTTCTTCCCCCGTTTGATTAAGAATTAAGCCTCCCTTATCCTATGGCTCTTGGCGAAAAGTCAGACGCCTTAAGGAATTTATACGGGTAGAAGATTTTGTACAGTTCGGGAAAGGTAGCTGGATAGTTACTGCTGTTTCTATGCAGCTACCTTTTCCCGAACAGGATCACTGATAACCTGAGTTTCCCATCTTTGCGAACCTCCCGAAACTCTCTCCGGGAGCTAAGTGAGATCGGATTGCGAGCCCCGATGCTCACTCCCCTCAGGTTGCGAACTCAGTGTTCCTTAGGACTCGGACTCTTCCATGGGATAGAGTTCGAGTCTGTATTGGCTGACGTTGTGACCCCCTCCGATGTCAGTCGACCGGGGCCGTTCGTGTTTGTGGCTTTGGGCTGTGGGTTGTAGGCGAGCACCTCCTCTCCTCTCCCTCCTCCCCCTGCTTGCCTCCCTGCAGCACACCACATCACGGACGGCCCCACCTTCCACCCCCCCCCACTTTGGATCAGGGGTCGGAGAGTTTGAGCCAGATGAGAAATAAAAGCCTCATCTTAGGATCGGATCGTTGCTCACCCCCTGCGGCAACGACATACGGCTGAGAAAACCCAGCTCCGATGAACTCACTCTCCGACCCCTGACACCCACGCGGTTAGTATTTGGATCAAAGGTTTCATAAGTTTTACTTGAGGTCGCCCTTCGGTTAAATATATCCAAATTTAAGGACATTTAGTTGCGTCTGACTTTCGCCAAATACCTTTATCTTCCTTCGCGAATCAAACCCAATTGTTCCCGCAAATCGTTTAGTTGTTCTTGCCAATATTTTGCTGTTCCGTATTGCGGAAACGCTCTCGGGAATGCCGGATCACTCCAGCGCTTAGAAATCCAAGCGCTAAAATGAATAAATCGAAGCGCCCGAAGGATTTCAATTAGCTTTAAACTCTTTCGATCAAAGCTATTCATCTGCGAATAACCGTCAAGTAAGATCTCCATCTTTTCACGTGCAATCTCATCTCTTCCCGGAATAAGTAACCAGAGATCCTGGACCGCCGGGCCAGTTACCATATCATCGAAATCCACCCAAAACGGACCAGCATCATTCCACAAAAGATTTCCAAGATGGCAATCACCGTGGATTCGATGGACTGGTATCTCTTTAAATATTGGAGCTGCAATCTGGCAGATTTCTCGAACGATGCTCTCGTAATTTGCAGCGATTTCGAGTGGTAATACCTTAGATTCGATGAGGTATTGGAGATTACTTAAGCCATAAGTTTCATGGTTAATAGTAATTCGATGTTTCGCAATTTTTGAGCGGCCGGCGCCGTGCATACGAGCAAGCAATCTTCCGACTCGAAGCAGCGCCTGGTCGTCTAGCTCATCAGGGGAGCGCCCACCAATTTTAGGGAAAATGGTAAAGTATATGCCTTCAGTCTCCTTAATTGAAGTTCCGTCCTCAAAACGAAGCGGAGCCACTGCCGGAATATCGTACTCCAGAAGGTCAAATAGGAACGTATGCTCCTCCTCAATTTGAACTTTACTCCACCTTCCGGGACGATAGAACTTTACGATGCGAAACCTTTCACTTGGTGACTTGGGGCGGTAACCTTGTGGGAGAACTATCTCAACCTCATATACCCGGTTTTCCATACTGTTTAGGGCCATCACCCTGCCACTGCATTTCACGCCGGCGCTCTCTACGGCGGAGAGTATTTTTTCAGGGGTAATCTGGTAGAAATACTGGGTAGTCTTATCACCCCAAGGATTTGATTGGTTACTATTCATATGAATGGGAGCAGCTGTTTTACCGTCTTGGGTAAAGGTGGTATATTTGAACGGATTTGTCATGTATTACATACTGTCGACACGTAAGTATGGCAACCACTTGAAATCGTTAGTGAAGGTCTGATTGAAAGAGAAAGAGATGTCAACAGAGCTAGATGGCGCAATCCAAGCATACACCAATAAGGAGTATGCCTATGGTTTTGTCACAGCTATTGATGCTGACACTATACCACCGGGCTTAAATGAAGCGGTCGTTCGCCTAATTTCTGCCAAGAAGGGTGAGCCGGATTTTATGCTGGAGTGGCGGCTTAAGTCCTTCCGTCGATGGCAGGAACTAAAAGATCCAAGCTGGGCATTTATCAAGTACCCGCCGATCGATTACCAAGCGCTTTCCTATTATTCCGCGCCAAAGAGTGCTCCGAAATACCAAAAAATTGAGGATGTCGATCCGGAGATTTTGAAAACTTATGAAAAGTTAGGAATACCGCTGCTTGAGCAGAAGCGCTTAGCCGGGGTAGCGGTGGATGCTGTATTCGATAGCGTTTCAATCGCCACGACTTACAAAGAAACATTGGAAAAGGTGGGCGTTATATTTTGTTCTTTCTCTGAGGCAGTTCAAAAACACCCAGAGCTGGTAAAGAAGTATTTAGGGTCAGTCGTACCGCACAGCGATAATTTTTTTGCGGCCCTGAATTCAGCGGTCTTCTCGGATGGATCATTTGTATATATTCCTCCGGGAGTACGTTGCCCGCTTGAGCTATCGACATATTTTAGAATCAATGCTCAAAACACAGGTCAGTTTGAGCGCACGCTGATCATCGCCGATGAAGGAAGTTACGTCAGTTACCTGGAAGGGTGTACCGCTCCGATGCGTGATGAGAATCAGCTACATGCTGCCGTAGTTGAATTAGTTGCGCTAAAAAATGCTGAAATTAAGTACTCTACTATTCAAAACTGGTACCCTGGCGATAAATCTGGGAAAGGCGGTATCTATAATTTTGTCACGAAGCGCGGGCTTTGCGCCGGTGAGAACTCGAAAATCTCTTGGACTCAAGTCGAAACCGGATCGGCCATTACTTGGAAATATCCGAGCTGTATCTTAAAAGGCGACAACTCTGTCGGAGAATTTTATTCCGTGGCCTTGACCAATAATTTCCAGCAGGCTGATACCGGAACAAAGATGATTCACATTGGTAAGAACACAACCAGCACCATCGTCTCAAAAGGGATCTCTGCCGGTCATGGTCAAAACTCCTATCGCGGACTAGTCAAAATATTGCGTGGTGCCGAGGGTGCCAGAAATTTTTCGCAGTGTGACTCAATGTTAATCGGGAGTGAATGCGGCGCGCATACCTTCCCCTACATCGAAGTTGATAATCCAAGCGCTAAGGTTGAGCATGAAGCCACAACCTCCAAAGTTGGAGAAGATCAGATCTTTTACTGTAATCAACGTGGAATTTCGACCGAAGACGCTGTCTCTATGATCGTGCATGGCTTTTGTCGAGAAGTTTTTGAAGAGCTCCCCTTGGAGTTTGCGGTAGAGGCGCGGCAACTTTTGAATGTAAGTCTTGAAGGCAGTGTCGGGTAAATTCTTAGCGGAGGTATGATGTTAGAGATTGAAAATCTTCATGTGAAAGTCGAGGAGAAGGAGATTCTAAAGGGCTTTTCTCTTAAGGTTAAGCCTGGAGAGATCCATGCAATCATGGGTCCAAACGGCTCTGGTAAAAGCACACTTGCGCATGTACTCGGCGGAAAAGAGAGCTACGAGGTAAGTAGCGGTAAGATTTCTTTTATGGGTAAAGACCTTCTGGAGCTAGATCCCGAAGAGCGCGCCTGTGAAGGGCTCTTTTTGGCTTTCCAATATCCGGTGGAGCTTCCGGGAGTCTTGGGGACATATTTTTTGCGCACTGCCTACAATTCAATTCGAAAGTATCGTGGCGAAAAAGAAGCCGGGGTTAGGGAGTTTAACCAGTTAATCAAAGATAAAGCTAAGCTCTTAAATTTAAGTGAGGAGCTCTTAAAACGTCCGGTTAATGAGGGCTTTTCCGGGGGCGAGAAAAAGCGAAACGAGATTTTTCAGTTAGCGGTGCTCGAACCAAAGCTTGCGATTCTAGATGAAACCGATTCCGGCTTAGATATTGATGCGCTGCAGGTTGTTTCAAATGGGGTAAACGCCGTTAAAAAATCCGACCCAACAAAATCTTTTATCGTGATTACGCACTACCAACGTCTATTGAACTTTATCGTTCCGGACTTTGTTCACGTCTTAATCGATGGAAAAATCGTAAAATCGGGAGATAAATCCTTGGCCCTTGACTTGGAGTCGAAAGGGTACGCCTGGTTGGGTGGGCGTGATGAGGTTGCGGCGGGTTAAGGAAACTTATGTCAAATTGGGTTGAGCAGGCGCTTTCAGAATACAAGTCTCCAAAGGTTTTGGAGAGTGTGAATTCCACAGCCGCGGCTGCAGTGAAGTCTCTTGGTTTTCCCACCTCAAAGCTTGAAGAATGGAAGTATACGAATGTTTCTCCAATCGGAACGGGAAAATTTAAGATTTCCCCTCCGAGTAAAGTCCCAAGTTCTGCACTTGAAGCCTTAGTATCAACCGAGATATTTCCAAATAGGGTTGTGTTTGTTGATGGGGCCTTTGCGCCTGAGCATTCTTTGGTTGAAAACCTTCCATCCGGTCTTAGAGTGGGATCAATTGTTGAAGCTCTAAATGCCGCTGGTGAAGATGCGCGGGTGATTAAGCGCTATCTTGGTACAACTTTGGATCTCTCAAGCGATCATTTTGGTGCGTTGAATGGCGCTTTTTTTAAGGACGGATGTTTTATTCATCTAAGTAAGAATAAGGAAGTAACTAAGCCGCTTCTGGTTTTGCACATTAGTACTGCAAAGATTGAGGAACAGAGTAGTTATGCGCGAGTGCTTATTGTAGCTGAAGACGGCTCCTCTTTGCCCGTATTGGAGCGTTACGTCTCGCTTGGAAATGCCAATACTTTTAGTAGTGCTGTGACGGAATGTATTTTAGGGGCGAACGCCTCGGTCCGGCATTTGAGATTGCAAGAGGAGAGCGAATCCCATTCCCACATATCTCTGGTTCGGGGAGTTTTGAATCGCGATAGCCGTTTTTATACCTGGAATATCCCATTTGGCGGTAAGCTAGTCAGAAATAATGTAAGTGTGACATTAAATGGAACGAACTCTCACGCTGAACTTTTAGGGTTATCGGTGCTTGGAAATTCGCAGCACGTTGATAACCATACTATTATTGAGCACGCCAAGGAGAATTGCACCAGTAATGAAAAGTATAAGGGGATCTATTCTGGAAATTCTGCAGGAGTATTCTGCGGGACAATTATAGTTCAAAGAGAAGCTCAAAAGACAAATGCGTATCAGTCAAACCAAAGTGTGCTTTTATCTGATCGAGCATCAGTTGATACCAAGCCGCAGTTAAAGATCTGGGCTGATGATGTAAAATGCACTCACGGCGCAACAATCGGTCAACTTGATGAAGATGCTTTGTTTTATCTCCGTTCTCGAGGTATTCCGAAGCTGGAAGCGAAACGCATGTTGGTGCATGCCTTTGCCAGCGAGGTACTTTCATCGATCGAGATGCCGGAAATTAGGAGGTTTTTAGAGGATTTGTTAAGTTCTAAACTAGAATCAATTTAATTTAATTAGTGTTAGCTTGTAGTCTTCATCTTAGCTATACTCTCCTTTAAACCCCCCGATCTTTCTGCTGTGTAATTCAAAAATTTCTCTATAGTTTTAGTTTGGTTGAGTTATATGTCTCAATTCGGTGAGGCCCATTCCCTTGATCAGAGCCTTCCTCCTAAAAGTGATCCAGGGCAGTTTGACCTTAATCAGGAATCTCTAAAGTCGAACAATGCACCGCAGGCTAAAGGTCAAGGCGAAGAGGGGGAGGAGTGGCGTGAGGGGTACGCAGATGAAGTGACCCAGAAATCCAAAACCCCGGCGCTAGATGCGTTTGGCCGCGATGTTACAAAGCTAGCGAGAAGGGGCAAGCTGGATGTAGTTGTTGGAAGAGACGAAGAGATCGAGCGTATGATAACAATTCTCTCTCGTCGGACAAAAAATAACCCAGTGCTGCTTGGAGAGCCGGGGGTTGGAAAAACTGCTTTGGTTGAAGGGTTGGCTCAAAGGATTATAGACGGCACCGTTCCTGATCTATTGAGAGATAAACGGATAATCAGTTTGGACCTCGGGTTAATGGTGGCCGGGACAAAATACCGCGGACAGTTTGAGGAGCGGATCAAGGCTGTAATGACCGAGGTAAAGCGCACCAGGGATGTGATACTATTTATCGATGAGCTTCATACCTTGGTCGGCGCTGGCGGTGCCGAGGGGGCTATGGATGCCGCTAACATTCTAAAGCCGGCACTCTCTCGGGGGGAAATTCAGTGTATCGGTGCTACGACGTTAAATGAGTATAGAAAGTACATTGAGCCGGACAAAGCCTTAGAGCGTCGATTTAACACTGTACAGGTTGAGCCTCCGGATGAGAAAGAGACGGTTAAGATTTTAACCAGACTCAGAGATAGATATGAAGCGCACCATCGCGTTACTTACACTGATGATGCAATTGAGGCGGCTGCCGAGTTGTCCGGGCGCTACATAACCAATCGGTACTTTCCAGACAAAGCGATTGATGTGTTGGATGAAGCGGGATCAAAAGCTCGCATAGCTAAAAAATCAAGCGTTGATGCCACTGACATCGCTGCGGTTGTAAGCCAGATGACCGGGGTCACCATTTCGCATATGACAGAATCCGATCGTGAGCGCTACAGCAAAATGGCTGAGCGCGTAAGGGAGCGAGTTATAAACCAAGACGATTCCATCGATGCGATTGCGCGGACGGTTCGAAGACGCGCAGTAGGGATCGGTGATCCACATCGCCCGATTGGGGCGTTTATTCTTGTCGGAGACTCGGGCACCGGGAAGACCCTTACTGCCAAAGAGTTTGCAAAGGAGATGTTTGGCAGCGAAGCTGATCTGATTGCCTTCGATATGTCTGAGTATATGGAGAAACATAATGCCTCGCGCCTAATTGGCGCACCTCCAGGATACGTCGGGTATGAGGAAGGTGGGCAGTTAACTGAAAGGGTTCGCCGAAAGAAGTATGCGGTGATATTACTCGATGAAATCGAAAAGGCGCATTCGGATGTGTTCAATATGCTACTTCAAGTTCTAGAAGAGGGAAGACTTACTGACTCACAAGGGCGAAAAGTCGACTTTACAAATACCTTGCTGCTTATGACGTCCAATCTGGGGTCGACCGGCGCCGGAGAAGCGACTGGTATTGGATTTGGAGCAAAGAGCGCTCCCTCCGAAAGTCGAAAGGAGGCGAATAGGTTTAGAGTTATCTCAGAAGTGCAATCCCACTTTAGACCCGAATTCATAAATCGTTTGGACGATATCCTTGTCTATAACTCCCTTGATCGAGCGGCCAGCGCTAGAGTCCTTGCGCTCGAACTTAAACCGGTGGAGCAGCGGCTTGCGGCTAAAGGGTATACGATCGAAGTTTCCGAGGACGCCAAGGAGTTTCTTTTAAAAGTCGGGTTTGACGCCAACTTCGGCGGTCGACCGCTGAAACGAGCACTAGAGCGTTATATCGAGGATCCTTTGGCTGAGTTAATTATTTCTGTTGAGGCCAATAAGAGCACCTTGAGCAAAGCCCTTCCGGTACACGTGGTCTTAGCGCAAAGCGGGGATAGGCTGCAGTTTCTGCAAGCTAATCCAGCGGACGAAGTGAAGGAACTTGCGGTATTGTCTGAATAACCCGAGCCCTTTACTCTTTTCGGGTGAGAGTACTATCGGCTCTATTACTAATTCTAGGAATTTACTGTTGGTTTAATACCTCTCTCCAGTACTCTCGTGTTGGATCTGATTTCATCCAAGATTACGGGGCTGCTAGTGCATGGCAAAACGGAGTTTCCCCGTATGGAGAAGAGCTAAATCGTTTCGTCAAAGAAAAACTTGGGCAAGAGGGAATAGATAACTTTCATCCGCCATTTAATGCACTGCTTTTTGTACCGCTCACATACTTTCCTATGCGAGTGGCTTTTATAATCTGGAACCTCATCTCGCTATGTCTATATCTCCGCATTGTTTGGTTCGCTATGGGTGGCCGCCGAACCGACCTACTTTCTGGAGACAAAGAGGCAAAAATTAAGATACTACTGTTTTCAGCTTCTCCTCTTTGGTATCCGTTTATAAATAGTATCGGAACAGGACAGTCATCAATACTCCTCGCTGCGCTGATTGTTGCTGGTCTACACTTATCAAGACAAGGAAAGTGCTATAGTGCCGGTGCCCTCATTGGGATTGCTTCTGCGATTAAACTATTCCCCGGATTTATCGCACTATACTTTTTGCTCAGAGGTAAAAAAAGTGAGTTTCTCTCATTTTTGGCAGTGTTCATTGGAATTTGGATACTGTGTGTCGGCCTTCTTGGATTTGACTTGGTGTGGCAATACATCTCGGAAGTTGTCCCGAGAGATGGTAGGGAGTGGGGAGTCTTTCCGCTAAACGCGTCTTTAACCGGGATTTTTAGCTCAATATTCACTGCAAATCCTTGGTCCACCCCGCTGATTGATTCTCCAGTGCTCGCAAAATTTGGAATTATTTCAGCATCTGGATTTATCCTAATAGGTTTCATCCGGCTCATGCGTCAGAAACTCGAGGGTGATGAGGAGCTAAAGGAAGGAGTTGCTATAATCAGTATGCTATTACTCTCGCCAATTACCTGGATGCATATCTTCCCGGTACTCGTTCCGACATTGGCATACTTGGTGCGAAATTTCTGGAAGACTCGCACTTTTCGAGTCGCGCTACTTTTTATTATTACCGCCTTGTCTGTGCCCGATGTGCAGTTGATGAACTGGCTAATCGAAGTTTTTTCTCACGGCATCCCGTGGTCGGTCATGATTTTAGCTAAGACCAGCAGTTGGGGACTAATTATGCTTTGGTTGTTGGTTTGGCAGGTCAGGGCAATCGAGGCTAAATATGATGCCTAACAATATTCCCTTCGACTAAGTAAATCACATCTTCTGCAACATTGGTTGCAGCATCTGCAATTCGCTCTAAATATCTAGAGACTGAAAGATATTCCAGCAGATGTCCGGTGTCAGAAGGCTCGCGTAAAATATGTTCACGAATAATTTTAAAATTGCCGCGATGGATCCTATTTACCGCTTGATCAGCCTCACACACTTTTCTGGCTAGGGCTGAGTCGGAGCGAATGAGCGCATCGATTGAGTCTTTGACCATACGCTTTACTTTGTCGGCCAAATCGGAAACATCAAACGGTTCCTTTGCCACCGGAAAGCTTCCCAGATCCGGGGTACGGTAAGCTATGTTTTGAGCCAGATCTCCAATTCTCTCTAGCTCATTATTAATTTTCAACACCGAGACAACAAAGCGAAGATCCAGTGCCACCGGTTGATAAAGTGCGAGAATTTTTAGGCACTCTTCTTCAATTGAAACTTCCATATCGTCGAGTTCCGAATCTCTACTTGAAACTTCCCTGGCCAATGCGGAATTGCGCTCCCTAAGAGACCTTATGGCCTGACCAAGCTGCTCTTCAGCCAGCGTTGCGAGCTGAAGCACCATTCGTTTGAGGTTGTCTATAGCTTTACTGAGGTGCAGCGACATGCGCGAACGATTTCAATTCGGCTGGTTAAAGTCAAGGATTTTCAGTCGGTTGGGATGTTAGAAGTGTTCCTAACGAAATCCTAACAATTTACTAATATAGTCTAACGCGCTTTCACTTGAGTGAATTGTTTCGGCGTGGAATATGGGGGCCACATAGTTCGTTATGGTTGTCTTTTCTTAAACCTAAGTTAAGGGAAATATGATGAGAAAGTTGAGTTTCGGAAAACTCTTAAGCCTAGGAGTACTGTGCGTAGGTGCGTTCATTGTTGAACGAGCTTCCGCACTTGATGTGCTGACCGTGGATGCAGCAATTAAGCCTTATCAAAAGTCCGAAGGCATTTCGGGAAACTTAAATAGTGTTGGTTCTGATACACTTAATAATCTTATGACCCTTTGGGCGGAAGGTTTTCAAAAGGTCTATCCAAACGTAAAGATTCAGATTGAGGGGAAGGGATCTGGTACGGCTCCGCCAGCTCTAATAGCTGGAACTGCTCAGCTTGGTCCGATGTCTCGTCAGATGAAAGCGACAGAGTTAGATGAGTTTGAGAAGAAGTTTGGGTATAAGCCCATGGAGATTAAAGTTGCGGTAGATGCCCTCGCCGTATTTGTACATAAGGATAATCCGATAACGGGGCTAACCCTTGCACAAGTAGACGCTATCTTTTCAAAGAGCAGAAGACGAGGCCTGGAAAATGATATCGCTACTTGGGGTCAGCTTGGTTTGACCGGCGACTGGGCCAAGCGACCAATTAGTCTCTACGGACGTAATTCAGCCTCGGGGACATACGGTTACTTCAAGGAGAAGGCACTCGAGAACGGGGATTACAAAGATACTGTAAAAGAACAGCCAGGCTCTGCATCGGTTGTTAATTCCGTTTCAGTTGATCTTGGCGGAATCGGCTATTCAGGAGTCGGATATAAAACTGCTGGGGTAAAAGCTGTTCCTCTAGCAATGGAAGGATCTCAGTTTATCACAGCGTCGGCAGAGAATTCATATAGTGGTGAGTACCCGCTCTCTCGATTTCTTTATGTTTACCTGAATAGGAATCCACAAAAGCCACTAGATCCGTTAACCAGAGAATTCGTAAAGTTCATTCTCTCCTCGGGCGGGCAGCAGATTGTGCTCAAAGATGGTTACTTTTCTTTGACTGCTGGCGTTGCTAGCGAGGCGATGTCTAAACTAGGATAAATAATCAGCGGAATATTAGTGACGGGTTGTGAATGTTCAGAGCGTAACTGTAGGGACTGAATCGCTTAAAATTTTAGGCGCATCGCGCACTAATATTCGACGCCTAAAGGACAAAATTGCAACCAAGATCGTAAGCATCGGAGGTGGACTGGTTCTATTCTCGGTGCTAGCGATTCTGGTTGTAATTCTTTTGGAGATCCTACCGATATTTGGCTCACCGTCTCTGGGAAGTGCGCGAGTGACTCAGCTTGAGATTGGCGGCGTGATTAAGTTTGCCGGGGTTGATGAGTATCGCGAGGTTGCAATTATTCTGTCTGAAAATGGGAAGCTTAACGCCATCTCATTGACCAATGGCTCGCCAATCCCTCTTGATTTCCCCAACAATGGGGATCTAGCTCGCTCAGTGAAGTTCGCTCAACTCCTAAGCCAGGGTAGACTTCTGATGGTATTTGACGATGGGGCAACTCAATTACTCAAATTCTCATTTGAGGCGAACTTTGCGGGTTCGGAGCGGAAAATAATTCCCCGGGTGGAGTTGGAAACTAGGAGCTATGTGCCGAAACTTGACCCGGCGCTTAATCTATTGAGCGCGGTTTATCCGGAAAAGGGACTTACCATTGCAACTTTTGGAAATACAATCTCCGGGCAGATCTCCTTATATCAAGCTAAAGAAACTCGATCCTTAATGGGCGACTCTAAGTTTTCCGCGTTAAGCGGAGAAATCAACTTATCATCGAACACAAAAATCTCAGCACTACTATTGGATGAGCGGGGAGAAAATTTAATTGTCGGGACGACAAACGGATATCTTTTAGCCTACAGAATCAACACACTTTCTGCACCAGAACGGCTTAGTAGCGTACGAGTTACGGAATCAAACGATGTAGCCGTTTCTTCCCTTGGTTTTGCGATCGGGGGACGCACAATTTTGGTCGGAGACTCGAGCGGCGCGGTATCAAGTTGGAGGTTGATAAAGGGAGACGGTGGAGTAGGGCTGAATCGTGTGCATCGGTTTGTTAGCCACTCAGAGGGAGTTTTAGGGTTTGCTGCCTCTGAAAGAAGTCGGCTTTTTGTTTCGTACGACCGTAGCGGCCAGATCAAGCTTCACTTCGCTACAAGCGGTGACACTAGACTGCAGTTTAAAACTCCAGCGGAAGCCTTGAGTCTAGTGGGGATTACAACTAAATCTGACGGTATCTTTGCAGTGTTAGATTCCGGCAAACTAATTGATTTCAGTCTTTCAGATCCTCATCCCGAGTCCTCGTTCAAAGCTCTCTTTAGTCCCGTCTGGTACGAGGGTTATCAGGAACCTGCACATGTCTGGCAATCTACCGGGGGTACTGATGACTTTGAATCGAAGCTAGGATTAGTGCCGCTTATCTTTGGTACGTTAAAAGGAACGCTCTACGCTCTAGTTTTCGCCGTACCAATCGCCATATTTGCGGCGCTTTACACCTCGCAATTCATGAGTAAGCGCATAAAAACTGTGGTTAAGCCGGTAGTTGAGTTTATGGCAGCGATGCCGAGTGTAGTTTTAGGATTCATCGCTGGTCTTTGGCTTGCCCCATTTTTGGAAAACAAAATTATTGGTGTATTTCTTATCCCAGTAGTCTTGCTCCTGCTTGTGCTGCTCACTTTCTCTTTGATTGGTGTAATTGATAAGCGTTTCGATCTACGGATCGGGCGCGGCACCGAATTTGCCATCCTTGTTCCTATAGCATTGCTCTCGGTATACCTTGCCTTTGCTTTTGGCAGTTCAATCGAAGTTGCACTTCTTGGAGGTGATTTTCGGCTTTGGTTGGGCGAGCACACTGGGATGATATTTGATCAACGTAATTCTATTGTCGCTGGAATCGCCATCGCCTTTTGTGTGATACCAATCATTTTTACTATCTCTGAAGATGTTCTATCTAGTGTTCCAAGGCATTTAGTCGCCGGTTCCTTAGCATTGGGAGCGAGTCGTTGGCAGACTGCCCTGCTCGTTGTTTTACCGGTTGCGATTCCCGGAATTTTTTCCGCAGTTATGGTTGGGCTTGGCCGCGCAATCGGAGAGACCATGATCGTACTTATGGCGACGGGCAACACTCCGATTATGGATCTTTCGCCTTTCAATGGTTTTAGAGCGCTATCTGCAAATATTGCGGTCGAGCTTCCGGAAGCAGCTCAAGGTGGAACGCTCTATCGAATACTATTTTTAACGGCTTTTATTTTATTTGTTTTCACCGCGGTATTGAACACGATCAGTGAGGTTGTGAGAATGAAGCTTAGAAAGAAATTTAGCCAGTTATAAGCCAATCCTCACTATGAAAAAGCTGGATCCAAAAGAATACAAGATAAAGCCGAATCGTGGAGATAGCTGGATATGGGTCTCGGCATGCAGCCTCTCGGTAAGCTTGCTTTTAGTTGGTGGAGTGATCGGTCTAATTTTATTTCAAGGACTAGGATATTTCTGGCCCAGCCAAGTATTTGAGTTTAAAACCAGAGATGATGGGACCTTCTTTGGTGAGTTAATAACGAGTGATGGAGTTTGGGGGGAGTCGGGAAATCTTCTCGAAAGACGGCTAAAAATCAAGCGTGGAAATAGAGATGTTTTTGGACAAGACTTCGTTTGGATCAATGAAAGCTCTATTGTCTCCAAAACCTTGCCGGTGGAGTTAACTGTTTTTGAGCGCACGGAGTGGGGGAATTTCTATGGGATTCCGACCCGACTAAAGCAAGGAAATCTTGAGATAGCAGCTGGGGAAGCAGCTTTATGGTCTGCTCTTAATGATCGTCTTGCAGCCGTCCATCAACTTCAGGATAGGATTTATAAGATTGAGAAGGTAGAGATCGGACGGGTAAATTTTAATCAGGAGCGATTGAGACTGAAACTCAAAGAACTTAATCGCGAGGGCGTGACCGATGGCGCACCGATAGAATCAATCTCGCGTGAACAAGAGAGGCTGACCTTGGAATATAACAGTCTTGAAGCTGAACTCCAGCAGCTTCGTTCTAGCGATAACTCTGTGGTTGAGGTTCGAGATCCCTCCGGTTTAGTCAAAGAGATCGCATTGACGGATATTGTTTCGATTTCTCGTCCGAACTCTATGGGAGCCTTTGAAAAGATTTGGTGGTACATAGGCAGCATCTTTAACTTTATCTTCGGCGCGCCAAGGGAAGCCAATACCGAAGGCGGAATTTGGCCGGCGTTGTTTGGCACTGTAATGATGGTGTTTGTCATGAGCATCGTTGTAACACCGCTCGGGGTGATTGCCGCAATTTACTTACGTGAGTATGCCAAGCAGGGGCCGCTGGTTAGCATGGTGCGAATAGCTGTTAACAATTTAGCTGGAGTTCCATCGATTGTGTTTGGAGTTTTTGGAGTCGGATTTTTCATTTACTTTCTGGGTGGCAGCATTGATCAACTGTTTTTCCAAGATTCACTGCCAGCCCCGACCTTCGGCACTGGTGGAATTCTTTGGTCGGCGCTGACCTTGGCGCTTTTGACTGTCCCAACTGTAATTGTGGCCACGGAAGAGGGGTTGGCGGCAATCCCCGGTCACTGGCGACAGGCGGCCTACGCGCTTGGCGCAACCAAATTCGAAACCGTGACAAGAGTGGTTCTTCCGGCGTTAGTGCCGGCTATTTTGACCGGTGTAATCCTTTCGATTTCGCGGGCTGCAGGTGAGGTCGCGCCACTAATGATTACTGGAGTGGTAAAGCTTGCTCCATCTATGCCACTCGATAGTTATCTCCCTTTTCTCCACCTGGAGCGTAAATTCATGCATCTGGGGTTCCATATTTATGACTTAGGATTTCAATCACCCAACGTGGATGCGGCCATGCCGATGTTGTTTGCGACTACCCTGGTTTTACTATTGCTGGTCTTCGCTCTCAATTTAATTGCCGTATTGGTAAGAAATCGACTGCAAAGAAGATTGCTGAGTTCAGCCATGTGAAAAATATTACGGAGATGGTATGCAATTGATGCGTTTTAAAAAGGAATCGTTTTCGGGTATGGCCCAAAGTTTGACGACCCCAGAGTCAGAGACGGTACAAACCGAGATTGAAATCTCGGTTAAGGATCTTTGGTTGTACTACGGATCAAAGGTTGCGCTTAAGGGAGTCGGGTTAGATGTCCCAAGGAAAAGAGTGACAGCGTTTATCGGGCCCTCCGGGTGCGGAAAGTCGACCTTGCTTCGTTGTTTCAATCGAATGAATGACTTTATCGATGATGTAAGAATCGACGGAAAGATCCGTATCGCTGGAGAAAATATTTTGGCCCAAGGAATTGAGCTTACTGAACTTCGAAGAAAAGTCGGGATGGTTTTTCAAAAGTCAAACCCTTTTCCCAAATCGATTTACGAAAATGTGGCTTTCGGTTTAAAGATCGTTGGAATGAGGCGAGGCAGTGCGTTAGATGGAATCGTTGAAGAGAGTTTAAGGTCAGTCGCGCTTTGGGATGAGGTTCACGATCGTCTGGATAGTAGTGCGCTAATGCTTTCGGGCGGACAGCAGCAGAGGCTTTGTATTGCCAGGGCGATTGCAACTCAACCTGAGATACTTTTGATGGATGAGCCGTGTTCGGCGTTAGACCCAATAGCAACCTCTAAGATTGAAGACTTGATCTTGCAGCTAAAGGAGCGCTTCACGATTGTGATAGTTACTCATAACATGCAGCAGGCTGCGCGGGTTTCTGATTTTACCGGATTTATGCTGCACGGAGAGATGGTTGAATTCGATAAAACCGATAACATTTTCCAGCGCCCAGGTGACAAGCGCACCGATGACTATATTCGGGGTAGGTTTGGGTAAGGCGCTATACTTTCGCTTGGCGTGCCAGCTCTTCAATTTTACGCATTAGCTGCTCTTGCGTGTCAAGTGAGTCAGCGTTATTTCCCTTCCGTTCCTGATAGCTTCCGTTAGCAATCATTTCCCAGCATCGTTGGTCGGATGTCAATGTAACGTTTAGGATCTCCCATAAACGGTGACGAAGGTGCTTATCGGTGATTGGAACCACCACTTCGACGCGGTTTTCCAGATTTCGGTACATCCAGTCAGAGGAGCCTATATAGAATTCTCCATCCTCCGGATCTTCCGCCCCCGCCGCGAAATGGAAAATTCTAGAGTGTTCAAGGAACCTTCCCAGCACAGAAAATACTTTTATCTTGTCACTTAAATTTTCAACTCCCGCATGTAAGCAACAGACGCTACGAACAATCAGACTCACATCTACTTTTGCCCGGGAAGCTCTGTATAACGCCCGGATGATATCGTGATCCTCTAGATTGTTAATCTTTATCGCTATTCGGGCTGGTTTGCCGTTTTTCTTGTTTTCAATCTCCCCTTCAATTTTTGCCAAAAATCGCTCTTTCATATTAATCGGTGCAACCAGAAGCTTGCGGTATTCTCGCTTTAATGACCGTCCAGTCAGATAGTGAAACATCTCGACCAAATCCGCACAGATAATTGGATCGGCGGTAAAATACCCCAGATCGGTGTAATGCTTTGCTGTCTGTGGATTGTAGTTCCCGGTTCCAAGATGAGCATAACAACGAACTCCGTCACTTTCATTTCGAATGACAAGAATGGTTTTGCAGTGGGTTTTTAAGCCAATCACTCCATAAACTACGTGTACCCCAGATTTTTCAAGTGTCTGGGCCCAGGCGATGTTTCTGGCTTCGTCGAAGTATGCCCTAAGCTCCACTAGGCATACCACTTGCTTTCCCATCTCCGCGGCACGAATTAGAAGTGGAATAATGGTACTTTCATCTCCGGTGCGATACAGAGTCATTTTGATTCCGAGGACCTTAGGATCCTCAACTGCGGTGCGTAAAAATCTTTCAACGCTGCTGGTGAAACTTTCGTAAGGGTGATGGACAAGAAGGTCTCCTTCTCGTAGCGCGCTAAAGAGGTTAGTCTCCTCGTCTGAAAATGGTGGTAGCGATACCGGAACCCAGGGCTTATCTTTTAAATTTGGAAGCTTAAGATCTACAATCGGTTTGAAAATCGTATAGTCCAGCGGACCTGGTACCTCATACACATCCTCCTCTTTTAGTTCCAACTCGTCTCGTAAGAAGTGCAGCATCCACGGATCGGGATTAGGGCAGTGCTCGAGCCGCACAGCTTTTGAAAATTTACGTTCACGTAACTGTTCTTCAATTAGCTCCAAAAGATCCTCAGCGTCAAGCTCATCAAGCTCCACCTCGGCGTTTCTGGTAACCCTAAAGGGCATAACGCGTACCACATTCATGCCGGGGAACAAGCCATGCAGATTGTTGGCAATAATCTCACGTAAGCGGATAAATCGTTGGTGTTCACCCTCTGAACCTGAAACTCGGAATAACTGAGGAAAAACTGGTGGTACTTTGATTCTAGCAAAGTGTCTTTCGTCTTTCTGCGGATGTACCAACAATATTCCGAGCGAAATGGAAAGATTTGAAATGAACGGGAACGGGTGTCCGAGATCCACAGACATCGGTGTTAAAATTGGAAAGAGATTGGCGTTGAAGTACTCACTGGCCCAGGATTTTTCCGAGTCGGAGAGATCGGCCCATTCAACGATTTCGAGTCCCTGAGACTTAAGTTTTGGTAAAATGTCATGAGTGAATATGTGCGCCTGAAGGTCGAGCGTCTCTTTAACTCTGGTACGAATGGCAGTTAGTTGCTCGGAGGGTAACTTTCCGTCGGGTGATCGATGCAACAGGCCAGCAGCGATCAGCTGTTTTAGCCCTCCCACTCGCTTCATGAAGAATTCATCCAAGTTGGAGGTAACGATCCCTAAAAACTTGAGACGTTCAAGCAGCGGAATGTTCTCGCGTTGTGCCTGTGCAAGGACTCTGGAATTAAACTGCAGCCATGAAATTTCACGATTGATAAACTCGCCGGGTTGAGCATCTGCTACGGATCTCGGAGTACGCAATTTTGGGATGCGCTTACGCTTCGGGTTGGAAGGCTTCAAATCAGACTCTTCGTCTCTAAACATCTTAAGGATAGTCGCTTCGAGTTGCATAGTTAAGCTATTGATTCTTGAATTATTTCAGTATTTTAAATGAATTGCAGCCGATTGAGTGTTAGAAGTCTGTTAGAAATTGTCTCAGCAGCTTTAACTTCCACAGCGTTGTTTTCACGACCGATCAGCCTTCCTGATGCATCGGATAAGTAGTTAAGGGATTGACGAGTCTCAGGTTTAGCCTGATGTTGGTATTAAAGGGGGAGATTCTCTCCTACTTTTTGAACATGACCGCTCGTCTTACGCCAAATTTGATTGACGTTGACTGATGAGGCAGGATCTTCGAGAGAGAAATTTTAGTCCAGATCTCTGGAATCTTTCAATCGAGTCGTTTGAGAGATTAGTGGGAGATATTGATTTATCGGAGTGTTCGTTTGCCGTGCCGAAAGAGATTGAAACCAAATTTTTTGTAACCCGTAAAGCGCTTGAAGAGAGTATTGATTTTAGCAACCTGACCCATCAGCGCATTTCGCAATCGTTCATTCCTAGGAGCTTATTGGCCGAAGCGGTCAGAGTATGCAAGGAACACGGATTCTTAGCTTCAATGCCGGACGAACTTCCTTTTGATGTATCGTATGCAAGGGTGCGACGAGTAAAGGAAGAAGGGGAGCGAACCTTCTATTTTACTATTAAGGGCCAGAAGGATAAAAACTATTCCCGCGCTGAAGTAGAATTTGAAATACCTAAAAAATTATATCGCGATCTACTGCCGTTAGCGACTGATGGAACCGTAAAGAAAGATCGTTATCTTTTGCCTGGATCAACCTGGGATGATTCAAGGCATCGGACCTCGCTCTCTAAGGGTGCCGAGATTGATATTATTACTCACCTTGGCAAAGGCGATCAGTTTAGGAAGTTAACAAACGCTGAAACTCAGTTTGCATTAATCGATGTGGAATTTAGGAGCGCTAAACAGCGCGATCAATTTCACGATGGTCACCATACACTTCGAATTTTAAAGCGCGCCGGGATTGAACTCGATCCAACATCAGAAAGCGGAGCTAAGTTTCTTACCATGCGATACCTTGCTCGAAACGGGGTGGATAAGGCAGTCCTAGAGACAATCGATAGTTTAGAAGAGATGTATAACAAAAGTCGCACTAAACTTAGAAAGGCGGCTTAAGGAACTCACACATATCTTCTCAGCCACCTCCATGTGAAAACTGCGAGAGATTGCTGCACTCAAAACATTAAATA
>CAZJXY010000002.1:0-29143 GCA_964549925.1 uncultured Bdellovibrionales bacterium
GGTGAGATCCTCTAGTGCCTTGGTCTTAAGTTCCACCGATATAAATCGCCAGAAGATTTACATTCAACAACCTCCCACAGCTGCCTCCGGGCATAGCTCCCAAGCTTTTGCTCCGCACTTCCCACACACCGTAAGAACGACTGAAACAAAACAGTGTGAGGACTGCCACGTCTCTAAGAATAACGACAACAATGCGATTCTGACGCAACTTCTCCTCCTAGGAACCAATTTTGTTAACTTCCTTGGCTTTAACGCCTGGGTTGCAACCGGGGAAGAGGGGCTTGAGGCCATACAAGTAACGGAGTGGAGCGAACCCCAAGCTGCGATCGGAAGCTATCTCCACCGTTATGCTTACCCAAGATTCTACAAAGAGCATCAGGAGCGTGGGTTGGAACTGAAAGAGTACCACCGCCATCACGGAGCTGGGGGTGAAACTAATACGATTCAGCTTCGTGGCGAGTATCTTTACACCACAGCCGGTGAAGGCGGATTTAGGGTTTATGACGTAGCAAACGTCGCCAATAAGGGCTTTTCCGAAAGAATTGTTACCTCTCCGGTCTCTCCGCTAGGTCAAGACACTCATGTATCCACGGAAAACGCGACTTCGTTTGCGCTCCCAACTACTATGCCCGTCGCACCATTTAGAAAGCAGCTCCCTGAAAATATGGAGACCCCGCTTCATGAGATTTACCATTACGCAGCAATCACTGACTCAGAGGAAGGATTGATATTGGTGAATGTCGATACACTCCAGGATGGTGAACCTCGCAACAATTTTCTTGAGCGCGCGCTGACTTGGAATGAAAATGGAATTTTAAATGGGGCAAAGCATATCGAGCTTGCCGGCAGCAACGCATTTATTTCAACGCCAGGGCAGCTCGTAATTTTGAGCTTGGATCAACCGCTTGAGCCAAAAGTGGTGGCGACTGTCCCCTACTCTAACCCTCGTGCAAGCGCAATTCAGTTCCGCTACCTCTTTGTCTTGGATGATAGCGGGTTTAATGTCCTTGATATCACCCACCTCGAAACCCCTAAAAAGGTGCCTGGTGCAACAGTGCCTTTGACTGATGCTAGAAAGCTCTATATTGCTCGAACTTACGCCTATGTAGCCGCCGGAAAGGATGGACTTGTAGTGATCGATATAGAGCAGGTTGAAAAGCCGAGAATTTATACGATCTATAACGATGATGGACGAATTAATGATTTAAATGACGTCAAGGTGGCAACAACGAACGCATCCCTATTCGGGTATCTAGCTGATGGAGAAAACGGCTTTAAGGTCCTGCAACTTACCGATCCGGAGCGTGTGCCCGGGTTCTATGGATTCTCCCCTGAAGTAAAGCCAAAACTAATCGCTTGGAGGGAGACTTCCGGTCCAGCATTGGCGATATCAAAAGGGTTAGACCGGGATCGTGCCGTTGATGAAACCGGTCACCAAGTGAGTATCTTCGGCCGAATTGGGTCTCGTCCATTTAATCTTGAAGAGATGAAGCGTATGTACCTGAACAAAGATGGCCAGGTTTTCTCGGTCAGCAACAATTAGTTGTAGGAATCCTCGGCCAGCTATTATATCTTTCAGAGCCGCTAGTCCTTGTTACATAAACCGATGAGCCGTACCTCACATTCAATATCTACACCCTTTAACCAAGATACTGAGCCTTTCAGAAGTCTCGATCAAATGGATCGAATCAGACTTCCTGCTCTTCCTTGGCGGGAAAATGAAATCGAGAGATTAAGATCAGATAAAAGATTCCTTCGGGTCGAGCAGGCATACGAGAGAGTCGTACGGAATCACGTAGATCAAGATGGCAGAGCTATAGATGGTCGCGCTGAGCAGATCCTAGAAAACGCTTCTGACGCTCTTTATGAATACTCAAGGGTTCTTCTATTGGCGAACCAAGGCCTTCCAAAGGATGAGCTTGCGCCTCATTTAAGTCTCAGCAAGGTAAGAGAGTGGTTGCGCGGGAGGGTCCCCGGAGAGATTAAACGTCACGATCCGGATGTTTCATCGAGACTAACTAAGCGACTGGTGCTCGATCCGGAATATGCCCCAGAGAGAGCCGGGGTCTTGGCAGCTTGTGCGGCTGTTATTCGAGTGGGTAGTAAGTGCGATCCGATCTGCTTTGTTCGCAAAAATAGAGAGACTTTAGAGTTATTGCAATCTGACTTAAAGTTAGGTTTTGATATTGATTCCAAAATATTTAAGATTAACCTAAAGGGCGAAAGGTGGTATCGAATAACCTTAGCTGGTAAAGAGATTATCGAATTTGTCCAGTCGCATACAGATTTTAATCATCGCGTTCCTTGGGAGAACCTCCTTACCCAAGCCGAACGTCGCCGCTATCTTTCAAGACTGCTCTCCTTTTGCTCTGGGGAGGCAGATTTAAACCATGATAGAATTGAGATAAACAAAGATCGGGCTCCAAAATTGATTGATGGAATCGCCGTAGTTTTCAAACGCGAAGGCTATTACCCTCGAGTGCACGGGGCAAATCATACTAACTTAGGGTTTTTTGATCCGTTAGAATTGCAAAAACTTGCCAACTCTAATTTGGTTCACGGCAAGCTACAAAGAAGTCTTCAGGCCTTTGCGGGCTCAACTCGAGATCCCAATGCGATTATAGATGAATATTTCACCGTACGTGAATTAGTTCAAAACAACCGTCGACGGAAATATGGCGTCGAGAGAATTCGAGACGACTGCGAAATGGATGGACTTAAACTAGTAAGTGAAAGTGGGGCGATAGCCGGCTGGATTCGCGGCCATCAGCCCCGCATAGTCCAGCGTTATCTTGCCCTCACCGAGATCGAGCGAAACGTGATTACCGTGGAGGATCTTAAACGAGTCGGTCGAGAGTTTAAATCAAGATTGGGAGAATTTAATCCCCAATCCATAATCGATCGGATTATCGAGTGGCATGGTGATATTAAAAGCACCGCTGAGTTTAGTGCTGTCTCGGAGGAGAGCGTTCAGCGCTTTAAGGAAGAGCGAAAGCTGCCCTCGCGTGAGGAGTATAGGCGATTTCTTGGTACGATTGGTTTAGGGTCGGACCAAGAGTTAATAAACGCGTTCCCAGCGAGTAAGAAAGAGATCTTTGATGCGCTCCAGGGAAATTCTCTGCAGAAGTATTTTGCCGCTTATCAGGGAAGCGTTTTATTAGCCGCCAATAGCGCCTCAGCTAAGGGCGAGGATCCGATAAAAGCGGCAACCAATAAGCTAAGGGAGACTGTGGCCCGTCATAGAGCTCTTCGATCCGACTAACATACGTGTAGATTTCATTCGACTCATCATGCTATAAGCCCGCGAGCATCGTGGTATTTTCAAATTTCAAAAGGGAGATTATGAAATCTATTCTTTCTTTAAGTTTCTTGCTTGGCTGTACTGTTGCCATTGGGATCGGGGTTGCCGTTGCGGCCGACCACAACGATTCCCCAATCGTTGCGACCGATAGTAGGCTCGATATCACAGATGTCTTTGCGTTTAGAAGTCCTAACAATCCGGATCATTTTGTGATTATCATCGGTCACTTTAGTCCGGAAGTATTGGGAGAGGACGTTCCCCAGTTTAGCCCGACTGGAACTTACCAGATCTACATTGATACAACTAATGATTACATTTCAGACAATACGGTAACGTTCCATTTTACCGACACTGTTGATGGCGGACAGACTTTTGAGGTCTCGGGCGTACCAGGAGCCGGAATCTTGAGTGGCACAGTTACCCCGCCAGGAGACACACCGATAGTGACTTCGGACGGCTCATCCTCAGCTTTTGCGGGCACAAGAGATGACCCTTTCTACTTTGATCTCGATGCCTTCAAGAACATCACGAAAACTCCGTGCGTTCCAAGCGCTGGATTACGCTGTCCGGGGACAGGGGCGCCGGTTAACTTTTTCAGTGGACGAAATATCGCGGCACTGGCGATTGAGTTTCCTGTAGTCGCTTTACCAGAAATTCGATCGTCCGACAGCGGTGTTTTGCACGTATGGGCAAAGACTTTTGAATGAAGCTAAGTCAAGTTAACTAAACATTTTTACCGATAGGCGCATATGAAAACTTTATCAAACTTAGGCAGAATTGGATTTTATTTGATACTCTCTTGGCAGTTCGTCGGATGTGGTGGTGACAGTGGAGGCGGGAAAGGCGCCCAGATTGATCGCATGGGATTTCCAGCAATTAATACAGCGCTGATCTTTACCGAGGATAAGGATCGCTATAACAATGGAGACCCCGAATCAGATATCAAGGTCTTTAGAGAAGAGGTCATTCGCCATATCGAGGAAAGCAGAGAGGACTTTGATCAGGTTTCAGGTTTTCCGGATCAAGATCAGGTCGGAATTACTCCTGAGGCCTTAGCTAGTATCGTAAATCCAGACACTCTGACAATTGATCTAAGTAAGCCGGTCATATTTCCAAACGGCAGGCGGCTTGAAGACGATGTGATCGACCCTACCCTCGGATTGGTGTTAAATCGTGGAGATGTGCTCTTGGCTGGGCCGGGTGTATCTGATGGGATCTCTTTAGATAGCACTTTTATTGATACGTTCCCCTATCTCGGAGTACCGAATCTTTAATGAGGGTATGGTTTGGCAATGCGGTACTTCTGGTTATAATCAGTGTTGCTACTACATTGGTATTAAGTAATGAATGGACGAAACCGTTCGTTTCGAAGCGCAAAACGGATCTAAAATCCCACGCTGAAAAGGTAGTAAAATTTTGGGAAGACAAGGTATTAAAGGATCCATATAGCTTTACTTTAAGGAAGAAACTTGGCAGCGCAAAGATGGAGCTTGCCAGGATCTCTGGGAATGAGAGCTTATTTATTCAAGCCGAGGAACTTTTGAAGGACGCGGTTCAATACGCTCCGGGAAAGGAAATAGACGCGGAGCTTGCATTCCTCTCTGCTACAGCGATCATGAGTCGGCATGGGTTTTCTGAAGCCCTTACTCTACTAAGACCCGTGAAGGCGCAAGGAGAATCTAAGCTTCTGCTCTTAGTTGGAGAGGGGGATGCACTTTGTGGCTTAGGAGAATACAAAGAGTGTCTCTCCAAATTTGAAGAAGCTAGAAAACTAAAACCCGGATTTGACACCCAGGTGCGTGTGGCTCAGGTTGAAGAATCATTAGGTAATTTTGAAAAAGCGATCGAACTTCTGTTATCGGCTAGGGCGCTGGTCCCAAGCTTTAAACCTGATCGAGAGGTTTGGTTGTTGGTAAGGATTGCCTCGATCTATATAAAGCAACGAAAGCTAGATCGAGCGGAGGAGATTTTAAGCGAGGCCTTAACGCTAGACCCAAATTACTACTTAGCTCAGGAGCATTTGGCGGAGGTTTACGAGCTACGAGAAGAGTATGAACAGGCTGAGCCACTATTAAGGCAGGCGATTGCGACCAAACGAGACCCGCATCTTTTGGTTAGGCTTGCAAAATGTTTGGAACAATTACCTAAAACCAAGACTAATGTAGTTGAAGAAAGTCAAAATCTTCGGGCCGAAGCGCTTCAGATATTACGAAAAGGTGTAACAACTCTTCCCGCGGCCCACTCTAGAGATTTGGCTGAGTTAATCTTAGAGCAGGCAGAAATTTCAGAGGTAGAAAAGGTTGAGTTAAGACAACTCACTGCGACTGATTTGGCGTTCAGACCTTACGACACCCGTTCAAACTTTATCGCGGCTCGAGTCTTTAGGCTCCTCGGGGATGAAGCTCTTTCGAAAAAGTATCTTTCAGTGGCGATGCAATACGGTCATGGCGACCCACAGATCGCCGTGTTCTATAACGCTTCTAGCAATTAATTATTCGCCGAATCCGCCGACAGCGTTTCGATTCTTATCGTAACCCAACGCTGCGTCGGTATAGCTAGGTCGAGCTGGCCCCCCTGAGGGCATCTCTGGTGATCGCACCTCGGCGTGACTACTCCAATCTTTGTCACTTGGTGGTATAATTCTTTCAGGCTCAACAGCCCCACTACTTGATTGAACTCTGATATCGGCTGATGCGAGATCTGTAAAATCTTGGACTAGGGGGTCACGGCGAGGTCCCATATCTGGTGCAGGCATATAGATTCTTCCAATAAACTAAACAACTAAGCAGTTTACAAATACCCTTGAAGTTTTATCGACCTAGCCCCCAGAAAGTAGGGTAATTAAAATTCAGATCTTATTCAAGAGCCTCAGTTTGACGCACGAACCAAGAATCTGGGTATATGGACAAAACTTCCTGGCATATTTTCTGCTTATTCCCTTCTTGAGTCGCCACGGTTGGCGCTCGTTAGTAGCAATGATAAGGAGAGTCAGCATGTCAACTTCCGTGTTTACCACCGGCAGAACCCAATCCATTCAATCGCTTAGCCCAGTAAGCGACTCCTCGAATAAAAAATCAGAGGAGAAAAGCACCCCTGTTTTAGGCGACTTTGAAACGGCATTAAAGTCCCTTCTTAAGCCTGATGCAGCAAATCAGGTAAGCGAAGAGGAACTTTTTTCCGCTCTAATGAAGGAGCGCATCGCAAAAATGAAGGGAGAAGAGGCCGCTAAAAGTTATGAAGAAGCTCTAGCTAGAAATATAGAGTCAGTACGAAAGGCCGATGGCTTTGTCCCCTTCGAGCAAGCAGCTAATCAAGCGCTTGGAGAGATTACAGCAGCCGGAGTTTTGAGCAGCGAGGAAGCAAAACGTGTTCTCGCTCAAACATTTAAGGCGTCTCAGCTCGATTCAAACACTGCAGCACTCTATGATTCCCGCGGCGGAGAGAATGATATAACTATTGCAATCGATAGCATGGAATCCGCGCTACTTAAAGCTCGCACGATGACTGAAAAGTTTGATTCAGGGGTTGAGGATGCGGGAATGATGGATCTTAACTACACTCCCTCTGGAAAAACCGGGGCTCTTTCCGCTCCAACCCTATTTACCGGCGGGTCAGGTGACCCAAGTGCGGTAGAAGAGACCAACACCCCAAGCGGAACGGTAATGGACGGCCAGGATGGGTTTCTGTTCAAACCTGTATCAAGCAATGAAGGCACATTAGCTGTTCTACTTCCGGAATCACTGGCCCATATAGTCACAGCCTTAGAGCTCTTAGACTCTGACGGGAACACAATTGAATCGGGTCGTTCGACTGGCTACGGCGATTTGGGAACTCGGGAGAAATTCAGCTTTACCAAAGAGGGTAAAGAATATCCGGACAATTTACGTGTGGTAGCCCGGCTAGAAGACGGAACGGTACGTGAATTCCTAATTCCTGATCCATCTAAACGGTACGATTAACAAGCTAGAATTAACTCTTACTTAGTACTGCCCATTTATAGTTCGAGGGTTGGGATAGGAGAGATATCGTACGTCCAATCCACGGGCATGCAGCACCTGGGAAGCTCTGGTATCCTCGTACTCCATTAGCCAGATCTGCTGCAAGACATGCATTCGCTTGCTCCAATCGGCAAAGTTTTCACCATCAAGCGGTAGCACCTCTTTCAAAGCGGCCTCCTCATATTTAGCTGCGTCTGCTGAAAATCTATTGGGTTCAACTTTTGCTTCAAGCCAACTTTTTTCATCGTAAACCTTTTCTAACTCGGCTTCAGCTCGCTCAAAATCACGCTTGATCTGGAGATGCCGATCTCCATCCCAGGCCCAATTGTTCTCTAAAAAGTTTAGCCCACGTTCTATATATCCACTCACAAATCGTACCCCCCAAAGTGGCGTGGATCCACACATTGTCGAGCTCCAATAGGTTGAGTCAAGAAGATGCGATCGAAATTGATGCAATTGGTCACGCATTACGACGGCTAAGTCAGTGCGAAGCTCAGCGATAGAAATAGGAGTTGGTTTTAACTTCTTTGGCCCTTTTTTGGGCTCTGTCCCCTCTTCATCTGTTTGCGCAACTCTCTCGGTCTTGGCAAGTACTACACTATGCTCTTTATGGCTGTGTAAATAAGAGAGAGTATCTATAACTTGTCTGACAAAACATTCACACTTTTGCGGAAAGAGACTAAAGTGAGAGTGGCTCGTTCTAACCGCTTCTAGCGCTAGCTCCCCGTGCTCAAGCAGAGCTGCCACCACCGGGGCTCGGGGAATCTCCCGATTCTCTATCTCTGCCACCGGAGAGTACCCTATCTGATCGCGGTAAAAGTTATGAGCCTCTTCCTTATCGTAAAATCGCAGCAGCTCTTTCCGTAAATAAAGAGCATCTAATAAATGTTCAAGATCGTCACTGCGCTTGTATAACAACTCTGACAGTCGAGCTAAAAATGCAATCGGATCCTCTTTAGTTCCGGATAATCCGTTTACCCGATCCCGATACGTATCCAGAAGCGCTGTCTCATCAAGATCAACTACGGATTTACCGCCACTTAAAAACTGTTCGAGTTCATCGATTGTTTTTAAGCCACCGCGATTAATCGCACGATCCAGCAATATCGCAAGATCAACCGAAATATCCGGCTTTTCAAGCGGTTGTGGGTCTCTCTTTTTGTTTGCTGAATGTCTAACCAATCAAACACCTAGTGCGAAACTACGACTCAGGCCAAAGTTTACACCAATTAGAGTGGCTAATAAACCGAATCAGAAGTGACATCCTGGTCGGCGTCAGATCCGGGGTAAGATGCGTCTGTACCAGCAGAATCCTCTGAGGCTGGTGGCATTGGCGATGGCTCTACTTCAGCCAGATCAGCTGATTCATTCTCTGTATCCGGAGGCTCTGGCTTAGCAGATGTCGGGTCACCCCAGGTAGGTACCTTAATTCGCTTTTGACGCTCTGGCATGCGCAGCCTATACCCCAAAGTCTGATTGGCGCGGTAGTTAAACGCGAGTTCAACTTTATAGGCGAAAAAATCAAACCCTATCGGCAACTCAACCGTAAATTTGGTGTCTCCCGATTTTTGGCGAACCTCAACCTCAAAGTACGGCGTTCCATCATCTCGGAATTGAGGAGTAACCCCGGAAACACTGAAAATTCCGTTATTCGTACTCCCCGATTGATCGTTCACAGTTATCTGCGCTCCGGTTGAGGGAGAGCCATCTTCCACGTTCGGCAAGGTACCTTCCACCAACGCCAGAGCCTCTGGTTCTGGCTCGGGAATAGCTGGGGTCGGCGTTGCGCTCGGCCCTACCGGTTCATTTTTCCCTTTCGGTTCATGCGTATCTGGAGAAGGTTCCTCAGAGATTAACGGGTCGATGCTTTGACTACCCTTCTCTTGGGCTACAATCTCACCTTGCTGCACCACTACTATTTCTTCCTCTCTTACTTCAACCGCGTAGACTATGCCTAGAGCATTTGGATCGTTTGGAATAACCGCTGCTGTGGTGGTCAATCCATCTTTAAAGAAGATAAGATCCGATCCTAGGGCGGCCTGCAACGATGCTTCGCCGTTCTCATTGGTAAGCACACTCTCACCCAAAGAATTTGTAATTTGAACTCCAGCTACCGGATCGCCGTTTGAATTTAATGCAATCGTATCAATGCTTAGAAGCTTGGTTGGTGGATTAGTCCCGGCTGTATGTCCTCCGCATCCAGGCAGAACGGATAGAGCAAGGACGCTCACTATCAGGAGGAAATAGCCGCGCATGCGACTAAACGAACTACCTACCATATATTTACCCCATACAACTTGCGTTCAATGACCAGTAACCCTTTTCTGGTCTATATACATATCCAGCTATTAGCGTGCTTTGCTTCAAACTACTTAGTTTTGCCAGAGATTTCAATGAACTACTGATCTAAGTAATTACGAATCTTTCTTAATTTTACTCCTAAAAATGCCGATAACTAGAGGTATCTTAAAAGGTTTTCATGGATAAAGTGGTGTATCCACAGTATCAAGAGAAAAGAATCGTCTTTGATCCCAGATTTCGGATCAATCTAGAGGAGAAAGCTCTTTCTCTAGCCGAGAGCTTTATCCCCGTCAGTCCCACAAACCTTAAGCAAGCGAAAGAGATTTTAAAAGCCGAAGACTCTCCCGGTGACCGAGATGATCTGATCAAGAAAATAAAAGCCGACCCGGCGCTTTTTTTATACTGCGTAAAGCATTTAAACTCCCTGGTTGATCGCGGTAAAGACGGGTTGGACCCGATCTCGGCGCTTAAAGCCATAGAACACGAAAAGTTACAGATGCTTTTTGATGTTTCCCCCAAAGAGATCTCCCCTCACCGAAGAGATCGTGCCACAGAACTTCAAGCTCTAAGGATCCAGCATTCTGTAGTAAGCTCCTGCGCTGCTCAGACACTCGCCAGAGACGTAGGAGTTGAGCCGGAAATGGCTTTTACTACCGCAACCTTTAGGCAACTTGGTCTGCATCTAATCTCATGGAACCATCAGAAGGCTTACTCTCAAGCGATGATTCAACGCCGCCGCAAGGGTACGGATCTAGAGCAAGAAATTAAGTTGATCCTCGGGTTTTCGCCTTCCGAAATAGGGATGCAGCATGCCATGAAATGGGGGTTAAAGGAGGATCTAAGAGCGGCTCTTAAAGTAAACCCCGCCTCGCTCGAAGGTACAGCCGAAATCCAATCGCTAAGAGACCTTTGTGAAGTAAGCGAACTATACTCTAAGCGCAAAGATCCTAAAAACTTCCCAGAAGCCGAAAAGATTTGGACAAAGCGTAAGACCGATTTCGAAGCGGTATTTAGTAAGGAAAGTTTTCAGGAAATCGAACACGAATCAAATCGTGTACTCAAATCATACGCGCAAGAGGGAAGTGCGTTTACAAAGCTCCCGCTATTTGCGGACGAAGTAGCTTCAAAATCCAGCGCGGTAATTGATGAGCTGAGCAAAGATTATCTCCACGGTGCTGACCTAGAGATTAAACAGAGCTTTGAGAATGTTTATCGGCTGGCGTCTGATAGCGCCGTGGCGGTCGAAGCGATCAAGGTTTTGGTGGAACAAACAATTCCAAAAGCTGGATTTCGGCGCGGATGTCTATTGCTCTTGAATACTACAAACTTTTCACTGCAACCAGCATTGCGTGTCGGTGATATGCAGCTTTCCGTGTATAACCAGTTTTTGCGCGAAAATAAGGCCTTATTCTTAAGCACGGTTGATAGTTTAGTGCCGCTCAAATTTCAAGGCCCGGGGGTTAATGATGATACCGCCACGTTGGTTTTGGGATCAATCTTAAGCACCTCCCACCCAGGAGTACTGTATTTAGAGCTTTCAGAACGGGCGCGCCATGACTCGCGCCACGCAACGATTGAATTATTTAACTTAGTACGTCAAGCGTTTGCACGGTGTCTAGGGGGAAGTTATTCTTAAGAGTTGAGGCAGTTACCGAAGGTCGCTAATTAGCCGACTCCTTCAATTGTGGCTTTCATTCAGTTGTTTACCCCCGATATTCAGCTACAATATCCCCTAGGAAGTGTAGTTTATGCCCCCTGTTGTAACCTCAGCACCGAGATCAAAATCCACAGAGAGCCGTATTTTTGAGTGCGAGCAAATGACCTTTGCTGAACATTGGCTCAGCTTGGACCTAGATCAACAAATAGATCTGTACGAGCAAATGCGAAAAATAAGCTTCGCATTCTTCTCTAAATATGGGGATATGGCCATAGATGCAGCCAGTGATCTGTTTCATACCACCTTAGATTCAATGCTACAGAGCAACACAGAATTACACGGAAACTTTCGTCCTTATTTTGTGACATCGCTCTTTAACGAAGTCTCACGCTTCTTGGAACGATCTTCTAGAAATCAGCAAATATCTCTCGACGAAGAGATCAAAGTGGGAAACGAGAAAGGAGCCACCCATTCGCAGCTACTCCCCCAACATTGCGAGCCTCCACCGCACCAACAATCAGAACAGAATGACACAATTGTTTGGCTCCATCTTTCAATCGAATCACTTCCCGAAAAGCAGAGAGAAACCCTTAGGCTAAGTCTGGGCGGCATGTCGAATCGAGAGATTCAAGCTAGGCTGGGAGTAGCTCAACCTACGGTATCTCGAAACCTAACTGAGGCCAAGAAAAAGTTAATTGAAATGTTGAGCGTACCACTCTCACTAAATGACTAAATTTATCTTTGCTCACTACCACTTAGAAGTCCTAAGCGCGTAGACCACCTAAAGCTTTGAGCCTTAGCGCTGTTAGGTGCTATAGTACCGGCCGTTATGATGCCGGACGAAGCTAATCCTCAATTACCGAATTCCGCAGATCTCTCCGAAGGATTCCACCGAACTGGACTTACCAGAGTGTTTGTAAATGCCGCCTGGGAGAGGGGAATTGAGCTTAACGGTGTATTGGACTGGGAGGTTAAAGTAAAACTTACCCCGCGCAGTGAAGGATTAGTGCGATTATCGCTCTCAGTGGGCGAGGCTGAGAGATACTCCACCCTACTCAATCTCGAATCGGGAGAATTCGATCACGGCAGATTAGAAGTTACCGAACTAAGAAATTTGAGATCGATCCTTGGACTAGATCTTGATCAGCTCTTCAATTTTCCCGAAACGCTTGATTTTCCGCCGCTGATAGATCCGGCACTGCACTACTCACGATCGCTGCGTGACCCTGAGCTGCTGCACTTTGCAGCACATAGTCATCATCTTAGGCCAGATTGCATAGAGCAGGCTAACGCGGAAATACTGGAAGACACCTTTACTTTAGCAGATCGAAAGTGGGGGAAAATTTTTGGCTCGGTTTATCCCGAGGCACAGTCTAACGTCGCTAAGATGATCGGAATTTCCCACCCTTCACAAATTGTATTTGCCCCTAATACTCACGAGTTTTGTGCACGACTGCTCTCATCAATCGAACGGACACCTAATGGAATCTATAAACCGATCCACGTGGTCACTACTGACAGTGAGTTTCACAGTTTCAATCGACAAATCGCACGCTACGCCGAAAATCCGCTTGTTACTGTGACAAAAGTTCCAACCGAGCCGTTTGATACGTTCAATCAACGTCTAATTGAAGCAGCATCTCAACCCGGCATAGATCTTCTGTTCTTTAGTCAGGTCTTTTTTAATTCCAGCTTCGTGGTGAAGGATTTAGAAAGGATTGTCCGCGCGGTTAAAGATCCTGGCAGCATAATTGCCATCGATGGGTATCACGCCTTTGGAGCAATGCCGGTTGACATAAGCGCGATTGAAGATCGAATTTTTTACATGGCTGGCGGTTATAAGTATGCTCAGTACGGGGAAGGCGGGGCATTTTTGTGTGTTCCGCCAAATTGCTCCCTTCGACCGGAGAACACCGGATGGATGGCCCAATTTGGTGGACTATCGAAGCAGCAAACAGGCGGGGTGCAATATCCCGACGATGGATTTAGGTTTATCGGTTCAACTTTCGATCCTGCAGCGTTGTATCGCCTCAATCGGGTCTCGGCCTGGGCAGCCGAGAACAACATAACTCCCACCAGGGTGTACTCCTATGTAAAGGATCTTCAGGAGCTTTTTGTCTTAAGCCTTGATCAGCGTGAATTTACTGAACTCTCAAGCTCTAACCTTATCTGTAATGATCTAATGAAGCTTGGGAATTTTCTTACATTCCGCCTAAATAATGCCGACGAGATGGCCAAACGCTTTGCGGATAATGGGATTGTGGTTGATTCCCGTGAAGATCGACTTAGAATCGGGTTTGGGGTTTATCATACTGAAAGAGACGTCTATAAATTGATCGATCGATTGTCTAAATTCCTAAAATGACCTCTCCACATAACATACTAGATCGACTTTCTGAGATTCGAACCAAGTACGGGAGTAAGTTTGAAAAGCAAAAGTTCTTGTGCCTCTCAATCATTAGAAAGCACACCTTTGTTGACGCGACTTTGCTGCGAAAATACCACGATCTTTTGTTGTTTCTTGAAGCGTTTCCGGATTCAAAGAGAGTTTATCTTTTGGCCGCCGCTGAATTACGCAGGCTAGCAAAAATCGCTCAGACTCTCTGCCAAAAGTCGAAGAAGGCCAATAAGGAATTAGCCAAAAGCTCTGTGAGCGGCTCGACGATTCAAACTTCTCTTTCTTTAAGCGCAAGCAATTGGATCAGTTCGCGCTCCACTCGAAATTTCCAGATCGACTTTGCCTCGCTTGAGGACACTGAAACATTCGAGAGTTTTATCCGAGATTCAACCAAGACCCTACTTTCCGAGGCAATTTTGGATTCCTCCGTTCCGACCGAGGATTGGGTCAATCAGCTTGGCGCTAAATCTGGAGCGAAGTGGTTGTTTCAACTATTTCCGGAAAAAGAAAGTGTGGTAGCCGAGCGCGCATTTGAGTCTTTAGGACTATGGTTTAACTGGAAGCTGGATTACCGCAGTTCAATCACCGGAAATCGTTTCCCAAAACGAAAAATATTCGTACATGGCGCTGCATTGCGCACCACTGAGTCAGTCACCGAGACATTGAAAAAATCTCTCCCCAAGAAATATATTAGGAAACCACAAGAACTTATAGACAGTTCTCGTCTAGCCCTTTTTACTCGTGGGCGAGAAACTGACCCTGTGGTCTATCCGAAACAATCCAGTGTCACACTCTACAGATTGGAGCACGGTTTGGATATTGCACTGCTTGGATGCATTCCTGAAAGACGACGGGCACTTGAAACATTTATCGGATATGTAGCTGCAAAAAACCGCGTACCTTGTGCTTATGGCGGTTCTTGGATCTTCGGTAAACGTGCCGATATCGGAGTTAATGTTTTTGATCAGTTTCGCGGCGGCGATTCTCTTTCTCTTTTTTCGCAACTATTGAGAGTCTATCACCAACGATATGGTGTTGAAATATTCGAGGTTGAGCCGTATCAATTCGGAACCGCTGAAGGAATACAGAGCGGAGCTTTTTGGTTCTATTGGAAGATCGGGTTTAGACCGATTGAGGATAAATTGTTGAAGCTCGCCGAAGGCGAGTGGATTAAAATGCAGCGCAGAAAGTTATACCGCGTTCCAGCTTCTACCCTTCGGCGTTTATCCAGAGATAAGTTGAGATTTACCCTCGATAAAAACGTCACCGTTCCCCCAGCTAGTGTCAAACTGGGCTCACTTGTTTCTCGATTGTCTGCCGATAAATTTGGCGGTGACGTCCTACAATGCGAAGACTTTTATTATCGTAAATTGGTGAAATCGGTCGATCATATCCAGCCTAAGAAGTTATCCACAGAGGAGTTAACCGCGCTAAAGAGGGTCTCGCCCCTTTTAGCGCTTTCTCCCGCGGTGCGAAGCTGGACCAGGGCTGATAAGCGCAGAATCTTGCAAATTCTGGCAGCAAAAGGCGGCCTAAATGAAGATCGCTACACCAAGGCGCTGGCTTCCTCTCCAGAGTTGATTAACGCACTACGCCAGCTTATCGAATAAGTCCCCTGTATTTGACCATAGATCTCGATAAAGTTTTGTCTTATAAGGGGGTTACATAAAATAACCGTCTAATTGGTCTGACATGATGAATCGGCTATTCGTAACTCTAGTTCTGATCTTAGTCCCTGCTTTTGCCTCATCGGAGGATGTGGCCGAGCTTTTCTCAGCGCAAGGCACAGTCGAGCGATTGACTAACAGCGCCTGGAGTTCAATTCCTCAGGGAGCTGCACTTCAAGCCGGAGACTCGCTCAGAACCCTGGCAGGTAGCCGCGCAGCAATCCTATTTAAGGATGGAGTACTGGTTAGATTAAATGAAAATTCGGCTTTCAGTATTCAGGTCAGCACCAACGAATCTTCGCAACCGCTCAGTGTAAATCAAGGTGAAGCATTTTTTCTAAGTCGAGAACCTAAGAGATTCCCTGAAGTTTCGACTCCGTTTGTTAGTGCAGCGGTGCGCGGAACTGAATTCGCAGTGAAAGTAACCGGGCACGACGCGACCATTTCAGTTTTAGATGGTGCTGTGCTTTGTAGCAATAGCAATGGCAGTGTAGAACTTGCGCGTAATGAGCAAGCCCACTCTGATAATGGTGCTGCGCCTGTAAAACAAGCTCTAGTCGACGCTGTCGGTAGCGTTCAGTGGGCGTTTTTCTACCCCCCAGTTTTTGGAGATAGCCCAAACTCAAATTTACTGGAAGTAGATCGGCTGGTTCGTGCTGGACAGATTGAGGCAGCGCTGTCATGGCTGGGGAAACTCAAAGCGTCTGGGAATGCTGAAGCCGAGTCGGCGTATGACTCGGTCGATGCTCTGCGAGCGCTGAGCGTTAGTAACGTAGAGGAGGCCCGGACGCTTGCGAGTCGATCGTTATCGCGTTCTCCTTCTTCAGTCTCGGCATTAATCACAGCGTCGCTCTCCGAGCAGGCCGCTTTAAACCTAAGCGAGGCTGATCGATTGAACGACCTTGCTCTAAAAGCCAATCCAAGTTCGAGCTACCTTACAGCTAGATCTATCGAACTTGCCTTAGCCAAGGGAGAGATCGGTCGCGCCGGACAGCTGGTTTCGCAGGCGCTCTCGCTCGGAGAAAGCGATCCTCATTTATTATCAGCCGTCGGATTTTATTATCTGGTAATCTACGAGCCGGAAAAAGCGCTGGAGAATTTCGACCGGGCTGTTCAATCTAACGTTGCTTCGGGTCTCTTTCAATTCGGTAGAGGACTTGCGCTTATTCGATCCGGAGAGTTAGAGAGGGGCCGAGAATGTTTAGCTAAGGCGGTGCTTCTTGAGCCGAACCTCTCAATCTACCGCAGTTATTTGGGCAAGGCTTTCTTCGAAGAGGAGCGTGAGGGACTCGCAGCCAAAGAGTTTGACCGAGCAATCGCGCTCGATCCGGAGGATCCAACTCCCTATCTTTACCGCGCCTACAATAACCTCTCTCAAAATCGCCCGGTTCAAGCGATCGAGGACGTTGAGCAATCCATAAAGTTAAACGATAACCGCGCAGTATACCGTTCGAGAATGTTACTCGATAAGGACAATGCGGTAAGGAGTGCTGGACTGGCTGAAGTTTTCAATACGCTTGGCTTTTCACGCGCTGCGCAAATCGAGGCGATTAAATCTATTAACCGTGACTATTCGAACTACTCTGCTCATCGGCTGCTTGGCGAAAGTTATCGGGCGCTGATTTTTGTCGACCCTTTGGTTTCCGAGAGAAAAATTTCGAATTTACTCTCCCCGCTTAGCTTAAATCTTTTCCGCAGCGGCAGCGCCCAAGCTGGATTGAATGAGTATAACGCACTATTTGAGCGACCCGAGCATCGAACCAGTATGGGCTTCGATGTGGAGACAGAAAATGACGTAATCGCTCCTTCAATCTCTCAGTCCGGTCGAGGTCAGAAATTTGGATATCTGCTGCAAGGAGACGCAGGCTTTGCAGACGGCAGCCGAGACAACGCTTTCGTCCGAGATTATCGGGCCAATGGCATCGCCCAATATCAGTTGAGCTACCAGGATCGAATTATTCTTGAAGGCAGATACCTAAACCGTGATCTAGAGGGAAGAAAATTCGACTTCGATGAATCGAGCTCCGAGGATGATGAGTTTGATATCGGATACCACCGAGAAATTACGCCGGATTCAGGCTTACTCACCCAACTTTCCTACCGCGACAGTAGGAACCGCCGACGAGATCTTGGTGAGCGGATCGTTGATTTAAATGTTACTTCGAATGGAACACCTACTCAGTTTAGCGAGTCTCTCTTTCTTGATCAGTTGTTGGCCGAACGCTTCAAAGATTTACGTGCTAGCGCTCAATACTATAACCAAGGAAGTTTAGTCTCCTTCGTGGTCGGAGGAGAGGTTTACGGCGCAGAGCCAAAAAGAGATGAAGATAGTACCATCATAGACGATGAATTTTTCCTCTTTCCAGAGTTAGGCAGAGAATTAGAGTCGCGTTATGACGAGAAGCTATACGCTCAGGACGCCTATGCTTACACCACCTGGCATCTAACCAAGTGGCTCGATCTGATCTTGGGTGGTACTTACTCCAATGTTGATATCGCCCGAACCGAGGTTTATCCATTACTGAATGACTCGGTCTCAAAATCACGTTGGAATCCGAAGCTTGGCCTTACCCTTTATCCGCGCGATGATTTAACCATTAGAGCAGCGTATTTCGAGTCGCTCCAAAAAGCCGCTTTCGAAGACGTGGGGAGTCTTGAACCAACTCTTGTGGGTGGAATTAATCAGCTTTACTCGGATTTTCCTGGCGCCATAACTCGTAACTATGCAGCCGGAATAGACTGGAAAGCCGCGGCAAGTACATACCTCGGGGTCGAGGGAATTCACCGGGACACAATTTCACCTACAAGTCTGGTTACTTCCAGTTATAATATCGATTTCGATAGTTTTACAGAAAATTCGGCTACAGCGTTGGATAGCACTACTGATTTCCACTTTAACCAGGACTTCCTCAACGCTTACCTTTACCAAGTGATCTCGAAACAAGTCGTAGGCGCATTAGACTACGGGTTGGTGTACTCCGAAAACACCGAACCGACACTCTCGCAGGACCTGACTGAACATCGCGTTGGGGCGACGTTTCGATACTTTGACGAATCAGGGTGGTTTACTTTCTCAAGGGGAACCTGGCGCTATCAAGATGTGACGAATGGTTTCGAAGTTCCTAACGGTACCTCAAATTTTTGGCTATTTGATATGGGGCTCGGATATCGAATTCCCGATCGTCACGGAAGCGTGACCTTTGAGGCGTTAAATATTTTTGATGAAAAATTTGTGGTTGAGCAAATCCAGGGTTTAAGTGAGCCGTCAATTTCTGGTATCTCTTTTCGGTTAGTTGGCAACATTAACTTTTAATGTGGAATAGAATAATGAAACATTGCTTACTAGTGCCTGTGCTAGCATGGTTAAGCTTGGCCCTCCCAGCTCAAGCTGACTTTCAATTAGTATTCACTGAGACGAATGCTTCAGAACTGCGGATTTGCGACATCGCAGACGTCGGTTGTACGATTAATTCACTCTCTCCGCTTGCCGATTCACCTGACCTAATTAGTCCCTATGCAACTGCTGTAGATAGCACAAATAACCTGGCGTATGTTGTCGACGATGGAGCAGGCACCATTCGCAGTGTATCAACAGTTACGCAAAATGTAGTCCAGGATCTATTTGATGTTTCCCAACTTGAAAGTGCCATTGCTCTGAATGAAGAGGATCAGGAACTTTATTACATAGATATCTCAGGCGGCAGAGACTTGAAGGTAATTTCAATCAGCGACCCTACTAACCCACTAACGCTAACTACATCAATTAGCCAAACCGAAGGCGCGATGAGAGTTGCTATCGATCCTAAGAACAGGAAATTTTACTTCGCCGACGTTCAGTCAAGCGGCCGAAGCCTTAAGAGACGCTCTTATGGCGACACGACTGGGGACACCGAAGAAACCGTTTTTACCTTGAATAGTGGCTTCGGTGTCTTTTCAATTTTCCCCTTCCCACAAAACGGCAAAGTTTATATCGGAGACTTCGATGATGACGCGATATACGCTGTCAACATCGATGGTTCGAGTGATATCTCATCAATTACTCCGATTGTTTCTAACGCCTTCAACCCAGACCAGTTGATAATTGACCCCGAAAATCAAAAAATCTACTGGACACAAGCTGTCGCTTCGACATCACCGACTAACACCATGATTAAGCGCGCCGATTTAGATGGCTCATCGATTGAGACCCTTTTCGCGACTAACACCACCCCGTCTATCACCAGCGTCGGAGGATTGGGGATTATTTTCGATCTGCCCGTGCTTGCACCGGGAACTACGATTGATTTGCCACCACTGTTAGCGCTCGATGGAAATGACGTAACTTTTACATTTCAGGACTTTAGCTCGGCCAGTGCAACGTCCGGGTTAGTTTCAAACTCCGATGTTTTACCGCTGCTACCGGCGGGGACAAATACCGTTCGATATGAGGTCGAAGCGGAACAAGGGGATGGCAACACGAAATCAACCTATAAGGCAAAAGTCTCTAAACAAAACTCCACAACCATTAAGAATTTCCCTCCAGGAAGCTGGGTTGTCCGATACAAGGCTATCGTTGCTCAAGCCAGAACCGCGGAGAAAGTTGAACAACTTACCGAGCGATTTCAAGGGAAATTAGAGAATGCCAATCCTAATTCAAAAAAGGCCGTGCGCTTAGGAAAAGTTCTCCTCAAACTCGACAATAAATTCAAGCGCATCACCCAGCCTACAAGTCCAGACACGGGGTTTACTATCCCCTAGCGAGAGCTATTCAGGCTGTCGGGTCGCAGTACCTAAAGCCTCAGACGTGCAAATGACTTGACCGACACAGATGATCTTTAGCGAAAGGAGAGTCTCGGCCTGATCTTCGAAGCGATTGGAGTATGTAATTGTCGTATCAATATTACATGGAGTGCCGTCACCAAAAATATCTGCCGGTGTAGCTTGATTTACGAAAAGGGATCCATCTTCCCGGATCTCACCATTGTCAACGTTAATCAATTGATCAACTGATACAAACTGCACGCCACTTTCGCTTTCTAAAATCACATTCTGATCGATCAATCCGATAATGCCCGGTGTGACTAATTGGCAATCGTCTACGGTAAGATTATATCGCACATCCCAGGTGCCATCATAGTTATCGTCTGTCTCCGGGCGATCATCTCCGTCACTTCCGCACCCAAAGACCGAAAGAGCCAGAATCAAACAGACGGGGATAAGGGCATTTAACTTTCTCATTACGATATATCCGAAAAAAGTGCTTTAGTTTAGGTTTTTACGACCTTTCCCCTACCAAAGCAATGGATTTCTTTCTACAATTCCCAAGACTTATGAAGCGTTTTATCTTTCTAATCCCCGTTGCCTCGGTAATAACCATACTTTACGGTTTTTTCCTCTACAGCAGTTGGGGCGGGCGGATTGAGCCTATCGCCGCCGATTTTTGGTCCTTACTTGATTCTGGATTAGAACCTGGGCCGGATGTCCCGGTGATCCTTGCAATGGATGAAACGAGTTACGGCTCTTTAAATTTTCCACTAAATCAGGCCTGGCCTCGTGGCACTCATGCAAAGCTACTTCGTCGACTAGCCGAAGCCGGAGCGAAGCGAGTAGTTTTTGACGTACTATTTCTCGGGGAGGGGCCGTCAAAAAGTGATGATGATGAGTTTGCACGTTCAATCGCGCTTCTCCCGGTGGTGCTCGGGGCCGACTCAATCTTTAAAGATTTTGCATCCGGATCCGGCAGCTATAAGATCGAACAGCTGCTTAAACCGTATGAGCCGCTTGAGCGCTCCGCTGAAATGTTGGGGTTAGTGGGGTTTCCCGAGGATTACGGAAAACTGAGAAGGTTTTTGAGAGAACGAACTCAGATAACCCGTGATATGCCATCCCTTTCTGAGGCGGCATCCGGAATTGACATAAAGACCGCCGAACTTCCCGACGAAAATGATCTGATCAGATACTATGGGAGGCATAGCACGATTCCTACCTTTCCCTACTCTCAGGTAATCGACCCGCAAAAACCTCTTCCTGCTGAACTACTTAAAGACAAGGTAATCTTCGTCGGATTAGTTCTCCAAACCGATGTGGGCCCCTCACAAAAGGATGTTTTTCTCACCTCTTTTGGCAGAATTTACGGCACAGAGATTCATGCTACTGCGGCCTTAAATCTTCTTCGCAAGGACTGGATTAGGAGAGGTTCTCTTGGGCTTGAAATTGGCATGCTAACGCTCGCGGCCTTCCTTTCAACGCTGACAGTCCTATCACTTCGACCCCTATTTGGTTTAATTATAACCGCCGGAACTTTTGTGATCTGGTGTGTCGGCTCATACTTAGCGTTTACCAGTAACATCTTTGTGCCGGGCCTCTCTCTGGTTACTTTTGTCCTTCCTTTCACCCTACTATTGAGTACTCTTTATTTTTACTTTGTCACTCGAAAATCCGAACTAAAGATGCAGAGCGCCTTTGAGTTATACCTTTCTCCAGAGATGGCGAAGGAAGTCGCTTCTAATCCCGCATCTCTAGCACTCGGCGGGCAAAAGATCTGGGCTACCGCTCTATTTACTGATATCGAGGGATTTTCCAGCATAAGTGAGGAGATGCCGGCTGAAAGCGTTGCTGCCATGCTAAACGCCTATTTCAGTGATGTAATGAATGTAATCTTCGAAAAGAAGGGTACTCTGATAAAATTTATCGGAGACGCTGTCTTTGCTCTGTGGGGAGCACCGGTAAAAATCAATAACCACGCCGAGAAGGCTTGCGAGACAGCTTTGGCGATCCAAAAGGGAGTGCAAGCTTTTAACGCCTCAGGAAAGTTCCCTCCACTTAATACTAGAGTCGGGGTTCACACCGGGCCGATGGTAGTAGGAAACTTAGGTTCCTCTCGACGCTTTGACTACACTGCAATTGGGGACTCAGTGAATTTGGCTTCACGAATAGAGGGAGTTAATAAGCAATTCGGTTCGAGAGTCTTGATTTCAGAAACAACGCGCAAAGAAATTGGCAATACAATTCCAACTCTACCCGCGGGAGCAATTGTTGTCGCTGGTAAAAAGGAAGCGATCGAACTTCATTTTTTATTAGAACAGGATCCTTCGAATTTTGTAAAAGACACCTGGAATGAGGCACTCAAAAACTTCCGCTTAAAGAGGTTTGAGGAAGCGAAAAAGTTGTTAAATGACCTAAAGGGTCGCGAGAGTTGGTTGGATAAAGCAGTCGCGCTCTATCTAAAACAGATCGAAAGGTTCGGGCCTCTGCCTCCGCCCGCAGATTGGCAGGGCGAATTATCATTCTCTGAAAAATAAACAAATACGAGCGTTGGCCTCAATCAACATCCCACATCGGCCTGACAGTACTTACACTTGTATCTCCGACGGCTACTCCTGAGCGCGCAAAGATAGCTGCCTGAGAATCTTGATAAACCTTTGAATAACTCATACCGAATAGCTTGTTTTCCGCCGCAGCGCTTAAATATAAAATGAAATCAGGGTTGAACTTTCCAAGTTCGTTTAAATTCCCCGAAACTGCCTCTGAGACTGATCTTACAGTTTCTTCTGAATAGAGCTCCTCATAGCGACCATCTAGCGAGACCTGAAGTTTTGGATAGAGCCTCCATAAGGCAAAGCTTCCTGTATTAAAATCCACTAATAATCTCCCCCTTCCGTTTTCGTGCAGCCACTCAACTGCTTTTACCGGGTAGCCAGAATAATCCAACGAAAAATTTGAATTCTTGAGAACAAATCTTCCGAATGAAATTAATCCGACCAGAAATACCGCACCACCTGCCAATGCCAACATTCTAGACCAGATCATAAACCGAATCGGAAATTTTGATCGAAGCTCAGATAGTAACAACTCAAAACTTTTTGCTCCAAATACCGCTAGATTCATAAATAGAAACGGAGAAAGCCGATTATGCGAATAGGCCGCATAATAAGAGATCGCAAACAAAGCAATTTCAAATACTGAGTAAATATTTCTGCGCTTATAGATTGACCAGAGCACTACTACCAAGGAAAGATTGATCATCACGGCTGCGACCGAAAATAGCGGCCGCGGCGCCCACTCAGTAATAGATCCTCGTTCCATACTTAGTGCCGAGACAAGGTAGCTCAAAAGGTCTGGGCCGTAGGGATTTACCAACAACGCAGCCACCGAGATCAGCGCGATCAGAGGGAGTCGAAGCTGCCACCTTAGTAAAGATTCCGCAACAAAGATAAAGAGTGTTATAACTCCCAACGCTACGCCGCCATGCAGATTGATCCACAAGGCAAACAGTACTGGTAATAAAAATAAACTCCTACGTGCGCGATTTAGCGAGTTCGCGGTTAGAAGGTAGAGCAAAATAGCGTAACAAAGATAGGTAAATACCTGGGCTCGAACGGTGCTCTGCCAAACCGCGACACAATTTACTGTACAAAAACAGAACCAAAGGGGAAGGAGCTTGCCGCTCACGAGTTTAGAAGCACTCAGTAGAAAGTAAAGGGTGAGCGCACAGACACTCAACTTAAGCAGGAACAGCCCAATGTCTCCGAACTGATCAGCGACCAGATAAAACAGAACTCCGGAAAGCCATTCATGATCGATCCATTCCGGAAGTTTTGGTGTAAAGGCGAATGGATCTATTGTGCTGACATAGCCTTCAACCCAAAAATATTTACCAGCGGCGACCCGAGCAAATAGATCCCGGTCTGCCCCAAAATCGGCGGTAAAAAGGAGAAATAATAGCGCGAAGCTAAAAGCTGTAAGAAACCACTCTCTTAAAAATGGAGAAATTAAAGCATCACAACTTGCTTCAAAGCGCCTTACTAAGCTCACCGATCCCGTAAAAAGATATAGAGATCTGACAACTCCGATCCAGGGGTCAAATTGCGTAACCCGTATGTCACATCGGCCGGACTACTCTCGGTGAACTGATAATAGTAAATTCGATCTACTTGCGGAACCTTCTCTCGCAAAAATGGCCAAACCTCCTCCGCATAGGCGAGCTGAGCTCCGACGCCTTGAGCACCGGACTCCGTTACCCAAATAGGTTTTGTCACTCGCCCAAGGGTGTCAGTCACACCACCATCTAGAACATAATTTTCGTATTGCTTGCCATAAACATGGATCGCAAAAACGTCCACTAGGTCGAGTATTCCTGCATCGATCAGGTCGCTACTGTAACTGACTGTATCTGGAAAATTTTGTACGATCGAGGTCGTAGCACCGTTTAGAATCAATTTACTGCTAATTGATTTTGAATAATCATACACTAGAGCCATCAGTTCCACGAAATTGGTGGGATTATCCACAAAATCCATGATGAAGTTATCGGGATTTCCGCCAGTGTTCGGTTCATTCCAAATCTGAAATCCGATTATCCGCCCGTTGCCTGCGTAACGTTGAAGTACGGGTTTCACAAAGTTTTCCACAAAAGTCTTTCTTGGATTACCATCAATCCAATTCGCAGGATTACTCATCCAACTGGGCAGTCCTGTTAGCACCACGAGAGCATCAATGCCGGAGGGTAGCGCTGATGAAATTGCGTCATAAAAACCAAGATTGAGGGCTGCCCCAGGAGTAGGCTGAACGCCGTCACTCCAATTAAATAGTACTCGCACATAAGACAAGGCCAAGGTGTTTTTAACCTCCCGAAACTGGGCGCTAATCGATCCAAAAGCAGGCTCATTCACAAAGGCATTTACACCCATGCGGGTAGTGTCTATCGGCTTCCTGGAGGGAGGATTAAGCCCCTGCTCAATAGCATCCTTTACGCCAGAAGAGTCGCACGCCAAAAAAAATGATAATATTATGAGGGCTACCCCTCGTAGAATGGGATCTTTCATGATCTTTGTCTTTACTGTTAAACTTAAAGGGCCAAGCTCTTATACATCATAACTTCGGTTGTAAGTGTAATTTTGTACGTGGAATTGGACAACCTAAAAACTAAACTCCTATATTCGTGCTGTGATTCATATTATCCGCAATGTTAGACTAACCTCATTCTTTGCAGCACTGCTCTTGATTCTGTCCCTGCTCGTTGGGTGTGCAGAGACGGTGCGTGTAAATGCGGGTTTAATCAGCCGACTCCAAAATCGCGGAGCGGTTGCCTTGAGTTCCGATAATCCCTATCTTGCTGCGAATCTCCTGGTTTCTAGAGAGATGGAACGCAGCGCAGAGTTAAAGGGTTTCATTGAACATCGAGGTGCTCCGTTAGCCTTGGAGGTGAAAAAGGAAGCTTTCGAGGCCCTCACCATGGACTTTTACTATCCGGAAAGCCGCGAGTTTTATTCTTTGGAGGAGGTCGACCGAACTTGGGTGATAAGAGGCCCGCTTACGATTCCAAGAGATAAGATGAAGGAAGTGGCAACACTCACGCGCGACATACAGGGAAACCCAACCCTTACCCCGCGAGCAATTGAGCCCGGCCCCTTTCAGTCATACAATGATAAGGCCAAAGATTTTTACGGTGAAGCGGACGCTTCGTCGGCGCCTACACCAAAACCCGATCCTAACCCCTCTCCCACAAAGCTTACGGCCAAAGCGATCCCCCCTCCAGTCCCGACTAAGGAGCTAACGATGAACCAAACCATCTCAGCGCTAAAAGCCAAAGGTGGCGGAGAAGCGGAAATAACCCCGAAAGGGGACCTAGTCCACTACATCACCTATCCCGGGGAAACTCTCTCGATGATCGCGCGCTGGTACACGGACGATCGTGCTAACGCCGGAAAAATTGCAAGAATTAACAACCTCTCCGACCCCAACCAATTAGAAATCGGGGATATGGTAGTAATTCCAAGTTACTTAGTGAGGAATAAGATTCGTATGGGAGAAGAGGTTGTCCAGAAACTGGCGGTAATAGGAAAGTAACGGTTTAGGTTCTCTCAATCCAATAATTAAAGACATCCTTAAGTGTCGTCCGCAGATCAACTTTTGGCTCCCAGCTCAACTCAGTACGAGCCTTGGAGATATCGGCATATACTTCCGGAACTTCGGATGCGCGCATACGCGACGGATCCTGCTCAATAGTGACCCTCACCCCGCTCACTTCAATCAACGTATCCAACAACTCTCTAATCTTAATCGCCCTACCTGAGCCAAAATTATAGATACCTGACCCTTTCTCCCCGCAAAGGCGATATGCGCGTACAATGTCCCGCACATCGGTAAAATCTCGTCTGGCTTCTAAATTGCCAACTCGAATTTTCGCCTCTGTCATTCCTTTTGCAATTAGCGCCAATTGCTGCGCAAAACTCGCTGCAACAAATTTACTGCTCTGCCCGGGTCCAATATGATTAAACGACCGTGCAATAACACTACACATTTGTCCCTGCCTCGCATACCTCTCGACTACCAATTCTGCCATAGCCTTAGAAAGGCTGTAGTTATTCTGCGGCTTAATCGAGCAGGTTTCCGAAATTGGAAGTTCTTCTGGGATAATCTTCCCATAAACTTCTGCCGAACTAACAAAAACCAATCGAATACCAGAGTTGACAAGATGGGCTGTGCGCGCAATCACACTAGTTCCAGCTACATTTATTTTCAGCGTCTGTAAGAAATCATTCTCTGCGTCCGGGACAAAGGCTTGACCAGCTAAGTGGTAAATTACATCTGGCTTAAAGCTAGAAATTACGGTACCCACACTGGATGCATCCAGAATGTCTAACTTAATCAATTGACAGTCTGAAATCTGGGACGGTGAATCGAGAGTAGTTCCTAATACTGTATCGCCACATTCAAGCAGATGCTTGGTAAGGTGGAAACCGACGAACCCGGTCGCTCCAGTTATAAACGCTCGCACGTGAAGTCCCTCCTAAACAAGATCCGTTCGACCTCGCGACTTTAGTTCCTCAACAATCTTTTTCACATCTTGAACCCTGGAGCGGGGACATACCAAAAGCGCATCCTTACTTTCAATCACAATTAGATCCTCACAGCCAAGAAGAGCTAGCAGACGACTATCAGAGAGTACGACGCAATTTGACGAGTCAATCGCGCAGGTATCTCCGTGTAAAAGATTGCCGCTAGAATCTTTCTCGAAATGAGTCGACCATGCGTCCCACGAGCCCACATCGTTCCACCCGATTGCTCCTGCGTCAACCACTACACAATTTTTAGCTAATTCCAAAACACCAAAATCGATAGACACTGATTCTAACTTCGGAAACACCTCGGCTAAAACTGCAGCTTCGTCTTTTGTCCCGATTGCCCGCTCAATCGTCTGTAATGAGCCATATAGATCTGGCATATGCTGTTTTATCGCCGCAAGGATTACATCGACGCGCCACACAAAGATACCACCGTTCCAGTAAAAATCTCCGGAGCTCACATACTTTTCCGCTCGCTCCCGACTAGGCTTCTCGTAAAAACGGACGACTTTATATTGAGCGGGAGCTATCTCAATCCCACGTTTGATGTAACCGTATGCCGTATTCGGTTCCGTCGGAGAAATTCCCAAGGTAACAAGAACATCGGTCGAAGCTGCCAAATTAGCGGCCTGAAGCAAGACCTCTCTTAAGCGCTCCTCCTCGGCGATGAAATGATCTGCTGGAAAAACCATCATCACCGTTTTCGGATCTTGCTTGTGGAGATAAACTGCAGCAAGCCCAATCGAGGCGGCAGTGTTTCTTCCAACCGGCTCGGCGAGCACAAACGATTTAGGCACTTGTTCAATTATCATTTGACGGTGAGCGACATTTGTAACCACAACTACGTCTTTACCGGGCGAGAGTGGAGCCACCCTTCTTGCCGTAGCTTGAATTAAGGTCTGACCATCTTTTGAGATCGAGAGAAATTGTTTGGGGCGAGCCATTCTACTTACCGGCCAAAAGCGCGCTCCCTGCCCGCCTGCCATAATTACACAGCGAATCTTGACGTCGACCTTACCAGCGTATGAACTCATTCGTTTGCCTCAAGTAACCCTAATTCCAGCAAATGCCCGCGCACCCCATCCTGCCAAGGTATAGGAGGACGGCCAAGTACCTCCGTAAGCTTAGCGCAATCCAATACCGAATTAGCCGGACGATTGGCTTTTCTATTGGCTTCAGCCGTAGTTTGCGGCTCGATCCTCACCCTCGTACCACCGGGGATACGATCTCGAACCAGCCCTAAGATATAACAAGCCAATCCAAACCAAGAGGTAGACCCAGAGCAAACAGTATGAAAAATCCCGGACGCATTAGCCCTTCCCAAGTCGAGAATGGTCTCAGCGAGCCAACCGCTCCAAGTAGGAGAGCCGATTTGATCGTCCACGACTTTGATTAACTCCCGCTCCGAAAAGAGTTTTATCATTGTTTGAATGAAATTCGCACCGCGCGCCCCGTGTAGCCAAGCAGTTCGAGCGATTAGTACCCTCTCGCCAAGGATTTCCATTACCGCATGCTCACCACCTAACTTCGATGCGCCGTATACATTTAATGGATTAGTTTGACTTTCCTCGCTATAGGGTCGAGTGGACGAGCCATCAAAGACATAATCCGTAGATACGTGGATCATTCGTGAGCCCACAGCTTTGCACGCCATCGCTACACTCCGGGCCCCATCAGAGTTGACTCGAAAGGCGTTTTCTCTATCCGTCTCAGCTCCATCAACGTTAGTGTAAGCGGCAGAGTTAATCACAACATCGGGACCAACTCTCTCCGCCAAAAAACGAACTTGCTCACTATCACAAATGTCGATTTCAGATATTACTGGAGCAACTACTTCAAAATTCAGGTCCGAAGCTCTAGAAATTAAGTCGGCCCCAAGTTGCCCACTACCACCGAAAAGTAGAATCTTCATCCCTAATACTGCCCTACACTCTTAACTTATCGCCGTAATGTTTGTCGTAGTATGAATTATACTCACCGCTCTTGATTCGTGCCC
>CAZJXY010000003.1:0-27815 GCA_964549925.1 uncultured Bdellovibrionales bacterium
TTGCTTGCGGTAAAATGATACGATTGCCGCTCCAACCACTAGTGCGGCAAAGAATAGGAAGGTTAAAGCAAGCGGATTTGAAAAGCTCACGCCGCCCCTCCCAAATTTTGGTTTCTATTCTTTATTGCTCTAATCAGAGCTTTTAGGGATACGCCACCTCTCGCTCCCCAAGTGAAAAGCTCAAGTAATAGAAATGCTAATACCAGATAAATTAAGGTATCCCGAAGCTCAGAGGAGTTTGGAGCGGCAATTCCCTCTAAGCTCTCGGTGGGTGGGGAGATCTTGCCAGGGCTCAGTAGGTTCGATTCCGAACCATTGAAGAAGTTTATCGCGATAAATTCACGTGATCCGTCTTTTAGCGTAGCGCTATAAAGTCCGGGAGTTTTGATGCTGGCTGATGAACTCAGAGGAACAAGGTCACCGGTAGCGGTTACTACATCAGTAAGGTCTCGCAGTGCGGGTATCGGTCGGTTAGTCACCTCATAGTTGGCGCTTGAACCAAGTTGCGAGATCCACTTCACTGTATTTAAAAACAGCACGCTCCTTAGGGGGCTTCCGCTCCCGCTAAACGGCAGGAGATCAAATCCAAAAGCCGCGTACTTTTTACCCTCAAATTCTCCAGCTAATGCAACGGTACCTTGATTAGTTTGAATTATCTTTTCAGCCCAGCTTGGCACTTGAAGTGCAGTAATGCGCGGCAGCTGCAGCGTCGGGAGGTTTAGATAAGTCGTTATCGGATGAGAGTCTGACCAAGATGTTACCTTTAACTCACGGTTGACTGTTCCGCTGGAGTTAAATATGGCGTCTGCCTCGGGTGGATTGATAAAGATGGCATTTAGATCAGGTAATTTTGGAGGCGTAACATTATGAAATATGGCCAGTGTTTGAGACACCGCCAGATCGTTTAATAGACTCTCAGATACCTCTGACGGTGAATAATATTTGATCCCCAGGGATTTTAGCCGCTCAAACCCCAAACTTCGCCCATCCTCCGTACTGATTACCGCGATTTCCTGCTTCTTTGGCTTAGACAATATCCAACCCTGGTCATCACCGCTTTGAGCGTTATCCCTAGCGAGTGCAGCGCTTTCCTTTGTGTCGATATAGACATGGAAAATCGGAAGCGAAGGAAGGTTCTCGAAGGTGTACTCACTACTTTCTCCGGCCTTTAGCTTTATAGTTTGGCGCCTGATGACTCTTAAGTCGGATGGATCGTCAGGCTCTCTCTCCATTTCAAGAGTGAGATCGGTTTCGATTCTGTCGGTCGAGAAGTTTCCAACCAAAGCCGAAAGATTGAGCGAATTAGACTGGATTCCAGGTTTGAATAAACGAAGATCCAAAAGCGCTAGGTTCTGAACACTTACACGTTCATCACGTACGCGAAATACCTGGAAACGCGAGGAATGACCGACTCGAGGACCAGAAGCTTGCGCTGGGCTATTTTCAAATTCCTTGTCAGTAAAAACGAGGATTTTTGTGTATTTAGGGTCTGAGGCAAGCTGTTGTAGTGCATTTTGCAGAGAGTCGTTGGCAAACTCTGGGTGAATTTCAGAAAGCAGAGCGATTGCGCTAGCGCTGGAGACAAACCCGGAGCTCAAGGATTTAAAATTCGGGGAGCTTACAAAAAGCTCGACCTCGGACGACTCTCCTGTTTGGATTGCTAAGCGTGCATGCTCTAGAGCTTGAGTGAAGTAGCTTCCAGCGCTTGGATTGGCTGGGTCAACAGCGCCCATACTAAATGAATTGTCAATCAGGATAGCACTCCGTTTCTTACTTCCAGATGAATATATTCCGGCGGCGGCTGCCACGAGAAGCAGCACGATCAGAAGCTCGACAAAAAAGCGGATAGGCGGAACAAAATTTTTTCGAGCAACTTGGGCATGATCTAATAGCTTAAGAATTAGTATCGATGGGACAACAATTGGGGTTCCGCGCCCGCGCTTTAGATAAGCGTACACTAGGGCAGCAACACCAAATGGCAGGGCTGCAAGGAAGAGCGGGGATGTCAATCCCACGCCAAAAATGGACTCGAGCCCCAAAAAAGACATAGTAATTAACGCAGCAATCCAATCGAAGTTAAGTTACCGATAATCGAAGCCAAAAGATCCTCATCTGAGACTATCTGAGCAAATGAAATCTGTGAGCGATGCAAAAAGTTCTTAAGTGCGGTGAGATGCTCGTTGAAAAGATCCTGGTAGTCAGCCCTGGTGGTTTCATCCAAAGCAACCTCAACCTCTTCCCCGCTCTCACTGTCAATCGCCAAAGCTGCATCGAGGCCCTTCAACGGATCCAGATCAAATGGACTCAGTACCTGAAGAGCCGTGATATCTAAGTTTTTTGCACGGAGGGTGTTGAAAGCAGCCTCAATTTCAGGAAGCGGTATGAGGAAATCCGAGATAAAAACACATTTCCCAGGAACTCGAACTCTACTGACTGCAAGGCGCAGCTCGCGCTGGAAGTCGAATGGCTTTCCGGGTGTAAGACTCATAAGTACATCGCTTAGCTCATGGAAGGCCCGTCCACCGCGATAGTGTGGGCTATTAAACAGTCCAAGCGCTGATACCGTTACGGCGTCTTGCTGCTGGAGTGAAACGTAAGCCAAGCTCAATAGTAGATCGCGCGCCTGTTCCCACTTCTCTTCGTTTTCTGGAACGGTCATCGAGGCGCTCGTATCGATAATCAAAAGAACATTTAAGTCCTCTTCTTCTCTGAACTGTTTTACGTATAGTCTGTCGCTTCTTGCGTATGTGTTCCAGTCCACATATCGAATAGAGTCCCCTAACTCATATTTTCTGTAGTCAGCGAATTCTATTCCATGGCCGCGCCGCAAAGAGACGTGTGCACCTTGGCGTGATCCCAAAAAGGCACGTCTCGATTGCAGTCTAAACTGCTCGATTTGACGCATGAACTGAGGAGTAAAGATCTCCGGCAACATAGAAATCTAAGGCTATTTAGCGTTTCGGATCTGTTCCAAGATTTGGTCGGCGGTTACACTGTCAGCTTCTGCTTGAAAGGTGAGAATTAAGCGGTGTCTTAGCGCAGGAATGATCACTTCCTTTATATCCTCAAAAGACAAATTAATTCTAGAATCACAGAGTGCTCGAACCTTTGCCGCGAGTAGTACGCTTTGTGCGCCGCGTGGACCAGGACCAAAGCGTACATAGGTTTTAACCATCTCGGTTGCATACTGAGAGTTGGGATCTAGACCTTGAAACATTCTCACCAAAATCTCTTGAAATGGATCTGCGACCGTAACTTCACGCACCAACATCCGCATTCTTTCAATCGTCGCAACAATGCTGCGTTCATCGATCACGCATCTGGCCTCAGGAACTATGGTTCCCGTGGTGCGGTTTAGGATCTCTTTTAATTCTTTGGAGTCGGGTGATTTTACATTTAACTTCAATAGGAACCTGTCCAGCTGTGCCTCAGGCAACGGGTATGTGCCCTCGAGCTCAATTGGATTTTGAGTGGCTAGAACAAAAAATGGTTTTGGCAACTGATAGGTTTCCCCAAGCACCGTAATTTGCTTTTCCTCCATAGCTTCGAGCAGTGCGCTTTGAGTCTTCGGAGTGGAGCGGTTTATTTCATCAGCTAGAATAATATTTCCAAAGATCGGTCCCGGTTTAAAGACGAAGGTGCGCTTACCTTGCTCGTTTTCCGTCAGCACCTGAGTTCCGGTCACATCCGAGGGCATAAGATCCGGCGTGAACTGAATCCGTTTGAAGGTAAGACCAAGTGTGCTTGCCACGGTTCGCACTAGTCTTGTTTTCCCAAGACCTGGCGAACCCTCGAGTAGTACGTGTCCTCCAGCAAACATCGAAGTCAGGACGCCATGGACCACTTCTTTCATCCCAACGATTACCCGCCCTATTTCGTTCTGGATTAACTGAAATGTTTGATTGAACTCTTTTAGAGCTTGTTCAATTTCGCCGGTGGTTTTAAGTGCTGGTTCGCTCATCTCTTACTCCATTAGGTCTCGATACTCTAAAGGTATATCTTGCTCCTCTTTTTGTCTCGAAGGATCTGCGGTTCCAAGTCCAATATTTGGCCGCTCAGTGTGGTATATTGACTCTCTATTGTTTAGCGTTCGCTCGCTCTGATTGGATGTGTATTTTGTATCAAATTTCTCATCTTTTGCCGGAATTCGCACATCTAAAAACCCGCGCTTACCTTCGCCCTCACCTTGGCCGCCCTCAAAGTCGCCGTATTGCTTAGCCTGATCACCAGGCTGAGGAATCGGTGGAGCGCTGCCTTCATCTTCTCCTTCCTTATCGTCCTCGCTCATCCCGTCTTGGCCAGGACCTTTTGACTTAGGATCAGACGATCCTTTTTTCATCTCTGGGGAGAGACCTTTGTCGCGCTCGGAGCCAGAATCCTTATCCTTATTAACATCGTTTTGTTTGCCCTCATCGCTTTTGCCGCCGCCGCCTTTGGCACCCTCTTGTTTGTCTCCTTTTTGCTGATTCTCTTCACCCTTATCGTCTCCTTTTGCATCTCCTTTACCGGCCCCTTTCTCCTGCTTCTGTTTCTCTCCATCCTTCCCTGCACCATCTTTCCCTTGCTGCTCTTCCTTTTGATCTGCGCCTTTCCCCTGCTGTTTGTCCTGATTCTTCTGATCAGATCCTTCCCCCGCCCAATTCTCTTTGGAGCCCTCCTCCTTCTCAATCTGATCCTTTAAGTTTTCGAGCGTAGATTGAGCCTGATTTAGGCCCTGTTTTTGATCTTTTCCCTTTTGATCCTTTCCCTGGCCGCCCGCTTGGCTGCCGTCTTTTGAGTCGCCCTCACCACTTGAGCCCTTCTCTCCAGATTTTTGCTGTTGCTTGCCATCCCCTTTTTGTTTCTGATCTTTACCGGATTCACCCTTACTCTGCTCCTTACCGCCGCTGCCACCCGCGGATCCGCCCTCACCCTTTCCTTGCCCTTCTCCTTGCCCGTCTTCCCCTTGATCACTCTGTTTAGATTGCTTTGCATCTCCTTGCTGTCCTTTAGACTGCTTTGAATTCTGTACGTCGGTTTGATCTTGCTCGGAGCCTTGCTTTTCGCTGGATGACTTTTGGGTTTTCTCCTCAGATTCTTTCTTTTCGCTTTTTGCCTCTTGCTTTTGTTCCTGCTTTGTTTTTTCTTGCTGATCTTGCTGTTCGTTAGTTTTTTCCTGTTCACTCTGCTTCTCAGTTTGTTCTTGCTTTTTCTCTTCCTGCTTTAGTTTCTGCTCCTGCTTCTCAGCAGTTTCTGGCCTGCTTTGATCAGTTTCGACATTCTCTGCAGACTCTATGGTTTCTTCACCATCCGCAGATTCACTCTCTTCAGCTAATGCCTCTTTGCTAACACCGTTTAAGGCCTTATCGATCTCCTTTTCAGCGTTTTTTATAGCGTCTTTAATAGCTTGATCTGTAAGCTCGTTAGAATTTAATTCATCAGCTAGGTGCTCAAGAGCTTGCTTTACTTGATTGGGCAGCTCGTCGGAATGGGTATCGATTAAGTTTTGTACCATCGCTGCTTGCGTCACCGCGACGGTGGTATTGCTATCGTAAAGTAGATATACCATGGCGGCGATGACGGTCCAGGTGATTGGAATTAGTTTTAACGCGCGCCTTTCGGTGACCGTAAAAGGTGAGGCGGTTAACTGATCTAAGTGTGCAAGTGAAAGTTTGGTAACGCTTGCGCTAAACTGCTTTTCGATTAGCTCCCGTTTTACTTTGGAACCACTTTCTTTGGATTCCAATTTTTTTAGGTGTAGGTAGGATAGCGCACGGTCTTTGGTTTTAAAGTGTGTGTCGATCAACTTGCAGGCATCTTCTTCCGTTGGAGCTATAAATTTCCCGCGCCTTTTAAGATAGAATGCCGAAGCTAAAAATATAGCCAACCCAAGAATTATGCCGATTGGAGTAGCGAATTTTCGTGGAGCTAAATAGATCGCTAAAAGGGTGAAAAGCGCGGCAACGGAAAGCACTAAGCAAATAAGCAGCGCTAACCGCAGAAGATGGTTTTTTAGTAATTTTGACCGAATTTCGGTGATAACTGATTGCAATGACACGCTAAAACCTTCTGATATTTATGATTTTAGCACAATTGGAGATCTAGCGCGATCTCGGGTGGGCCGGCTTACTTCCTCTTTTTCTTCCTTCTTTTCTTCTTAAAAACGGGCTTTTTTAAGATGTATTGAGTGACCAATTCTTCCTGCTTTGATTGAAGTTCCAGGTTGCTCAATAAAATCGCTGGCGAAATGGTACTGATAGGAATAAATCCCGATTCCGCGCCGCAATAGCCGTTATTTAGCTCCTGCTCCTTTCCTACAGCGATAATGCTATTTAGCGCTTGCAGTGGTGTTCCGACGAAATCGACACCGCGAACCGGAACCTCCTTTCCATCCGGATAGATCAATGTTGCGTATGAAACTTCGCCCGAAAAGGCCTGAAAGTCATAGCTTTGGGTATCGGTTTCTCCACCGGAGGTGTCGTATATGATCATTCCATAGGGCTTCCCACTTTTCTTTACTTCGTGGACTAACATGCGCTTTAGATTCTCAAGCGAGTGAGGCTCTTCCCCTTCAATAATAGTAACGGCCATACGGCTGATTGGACGTTCAAACTTCTTGTTTCTGGCGTGACCATTCGGTTCAAAATTCTCGTCGAAAACTTGAGATCTCGTGGTTAAAAAACCATGATGAATGCCTGCTTTTACTAGTAAGGTATCATTTGCCTCCGTACCTTCGTCATCATACTGATAATATCCGACACATAGCTTGCCATTGAACTTTCTCTGTTTCGGATTATCGCGAATCGTAAGGGGTACGTTTACAACTTTGCGTCCCACCTTATCTTTGAATGTTTGGCCCTCGGAAGAAGAGACTAACCTGCTTCCCTCCAATCTGTGGCCAATCGCCTCATGGATCAATAGCCCTGCCGGATCAGGATAGAGCAAAACTGGTCCGGTGAATGAATGAATTTTTCGGGCCCTGATCTGATCCTGGAGCCGCTCATACTTTTTGACCATCATGCGCTTAAAGCTACGGATATCCGGTAGCTCCATCTGAGAGCCGCAGTTAATCACCAGATCTTGTTCGAGCTGTGAGCCATCACGTGATAGCGCCCGAATTGTCCCGCTTAGAGAGAACATCTTTGTGTGTTGAACAATTTCGCGTCCTTCGGAGCTAACAAAGACCCTTGTCTGCTGAGATCCGTCGAATTCAACCCATCCGGTAGTCACTCCCGGAAGCTCAGAGAGCCATTTTGACACGGTTTTGCAATATCTTACCCAACGCTCTTCATCGATTGATTCAGCTCTTCCATGCTCAGCAAATTTCAAGGGCCTTAGTGGGGTAAATGATCGATAATTAGTATTTGGGTCGACTGAAGACACCCGACGGGTTCTTCTATTGTTGTAGTCCTGGATTGCTTCACGATATTTGGCGTCGGTCAGGCGCCAGAGACCTAGGCGCAACCCATCATAGACCCGATCATCAATCGGCACAGTCACAAAGCCGTAGGATTCGAGTTCTTTATCATTATCGTTAAGCCCGCCCTCGGTCACCTGATCGTAGCGGTAGTTACCTACGCGCATATCGCAGTAAACATTTCTGGTGTGATCGGAACGTTTGCGAAAGACGGAGCCCCCGCCGGCCCAGGTGTTAAACCACTCAGTGTCTCTCAACAAAAATGAAACGTAGTACGGTCTTGGGTATCCGCTGATGTGCAGGCGAAGCGATCTTTTCAGATCCTTTCGAATGATCGAGATGAGTTTTTCTATGGCCGAATTCTGAAGCATGACCTACGACCAAAACCTTTAGTTGTTCAAAAATGCCCTATACTATTTATTATATTGTAGTTATTGCTCAGAGCGGTACAGCAGAATGCTCGCCCAGAAATATAATTTATTGAGCAATTTCGCTAGATTATAGCGGATTTTTAAGTACCTGAATTCAGGACCCGGGTAAATATTTGAGGCCTATCAAATGGTTAGCCGCAGTTGGCGCAGTCCACAACGAACTGTACCTCTTTAGGCTTACTCTCAAGCTTCACATCAGGCTGCGCTGGGTAGAGAAACTCACCCATGCCGTACGGCTCAATTTCAGCTGGGCCTTTTAGTGCGATCACCTTATCTTCAGGCAGATGAAATTCAACTCGCGGAGCTTTGGCCAGTACGGATCTAGAGTTTCTAACGAATACCTTAAACTCACCATTACTACCCAGCTCTGAGATGTCACTTACGATTAACTTTGGTGAGCTGCAGCTGAAAGTAAATCTTGCAGCAGCGTCTTTGAAACCATCAACGCACACAACCGATCCGTCTTTGTCTGCTCCGATCTGACAATCGACGCCCCCATGTTTTTCACAAGTAAAACCTTTCTTTAAAGCACTTTTAAACTCACCGCGGGTAATCTCTGGAAGATTAGCCGGTTTTGCATCAGGCGAGGGTTTTTGTGAGCTATAGAGTACACTCCCGCTTGAATCAACCCACTTATAGATATTCTCGGCGAAGGCGCTAGAGATGAATAGTAAAAATATCGATGCAAAAAGTGAAAGCTTCATATTTACCTCCGTGCGAAGAATTCGGAGGTTACCATATCTTAAGGTCCCGGACCACAGTTTAGCCGATCCCGTACTCCTTAAGTTTATACAGTAGTGTTCTGTGGCTGATTTCAAGAAGCTTTGCGGCATGCGTGCGATTTCCCTTAGTTTTAGCCAGTGCCCGTTGGATTAGCGTTGTTTCAATCCGGCGCACTCTATCCTTGATCGACAGATTCTCATCGCCATCAGCGGGCTCTTCCTCCACTCTAGGGAGTGGGGACTCAGCCTTCGCAATGTGAGGGGGCAGCGCTTCAACACTGAGATTTTCTCCTTCACTTAGCACCATGGCGCGCTCGATGCAGTTCTCAAGTTCTCGCACATTACCGGGCCAATTGTATCCACGTAAGAGCTCGAGAGTGTCAGGAGTGACTCCTTTGACCTCTAACCCAAGTCGCTTGTTATGCTTCTCAATAAGACTCTGTATCAGTACCGGAAGGTCATCTTTTCTCTCACGTAGCGCTGGAAGCCGAAGTGAAACCACATTCAGCCTATAAAATAGATCCTCTCTAAATCGTCCGGTCATTACATCATCCTCTAAATCTCTGTGAGTTGCCGCGATGATTCTTACATCAATCGGAAGAAGTTCTTCTGCGCCAACCGGTCTGATACAATTTTCTTGCAGCACCCTCAAAAGCTTTACCTGCAGCTGCAGCGGAAGTTCGCCGATTTCATCGAGGAAGACCGTACCTCCCTCAGCTTCCTGAAATAAGCCGGGCTTATCTCGCAGTGCATCGGTAAAAGCTCCTTTTTTGTGGCCGAAAAGCTCACTTTCAATCAGATTTTCTGGAATCGCACCGCAGTTTATCGCCACAAACGGTTGGCTTCGGCGTTCGGAATTATAGTGTATCGCTCTAGCAATTAACTCCTTCCCCGTTCCCGACTCGCCGCTAATTAGGACAGTAGTCTTAAAATTGGAGAGGCGCTTTATGGTTTCAAAGATTGCAAGCATCTCTTTGTTTTGAGCTATGATACTTGAGAAGTTGGGGCGTTTTTTCCCTGACGGTTTTGATTTTTGGGGTTCAGATTTTGTCTCTTCTTTAGCTTCTAATTTCTTTAATAACAGAAGAAGTTCTTTTTGGTTAATCGGCTTCGGTATAAAGTCATTAGCGCCCGATCGAATTGCCTGTAGCACGATTTCATCATTGCTCACCTGAGCCGTAAGAATTGCTATGATCCCAGGATTAAGTTTGCGGCCGCGCTCTACCAGAGTAAAACCGTCTAGGTCCGGAAGTTTTAACTCTGAAATGATGATATCAATTGCTGCCGAATTAATGATTTTTAGGGCCTGGGTGGCGGAGCTGCTGATCTTTACATCGTAACCGATTCCACTTAAGTAACTTTTCAGGGCGTTACTTAGATTGGTGTCTGCATCAACCAGAAGGATGGATGTGTTTATCGAAGTCTGATTTTCAGAGCAGCCTCCGCGCTCCTTTGAGTTCTCAACCATCAAAAAAACCAACTGACTAAAACTGCGTGGGCAAAATAAAACCGTACCACCACTTTGAGAGTTCTGCTCCAAAGTAGAGATAAATAAATGCCCCGATCGCTAAATACGGCCCAAAGGGAAGAGGTTTACTCCACCTTCTACCGCCGAGAATGATCAGTAAGACCCCCAAAATCGAACCGAAAACTGAACCGATGAAAATCGTATAAAAGGAGCCGAATACCCCAAAAAGCGCTCCGATCAAAAAGAGTAACTTTACATCTCCCATGCCGAGACCATCTTTCTTTCTCAAAAGATAATACCCTTCGGCGAACGCCCAGAAAAACCCACCGCCAATTGTTACGCCAATTAACGAATCGTAAAAAGTTTGGACTACCGGGTATGTAAACCAATGGGTGTAGTGATTAATCAAAGCCAGCAACAAAGCGATCGCAGTTCCGGGGTAAGTGATGATGTTTGGGATGATATAGTAATCGTAATCGATGAAGCTAATTACGATTAGCATAGAAGAGAAGACAAACATCAGAAACCCGGTTGGAGTGGGACCAAAGATCTGAAATGAAAGCACACTCACAATAGCCGTAAGAATTTCAATTAACGGATATCTCGCTGAAATCCGTTCCTTGCAATAAGCGCACTTACCGCCTTGGAAGATCCAGCTGAACACTGGAATATTATTAAACCACTTAAGCTGCGCTCCGCATTTTGTGCAGATCGATCTCTTGGGCGAGTTAAACCCCTCGATTAATTTTTTCTTCTGAACTTTTTCGACAGCAGGTTTCTCAACCGGTTTTGACTCGGGGTCCTTGGGTTCATCAGGAAATGGATCTTCATCTAAGTCGTCCCGAAGGGCGGGGATGCGATAGATGCATACGGAGAGAAAGCTTCCGATGATTAGACCGAAAGCCGCCTCAAAGATGATTGCGATGGTATTGGGGTTAATCTCCACAGTAAGTTTGATTGTTTATCTGAATAGATAGGTTTTAAAAATTGCGTAGTCAGATTTGCTAATAATATTAAATAGTTATTGGCGCAATCGGTAATAGTTGCGTAGTAAAAAGTTTGCGCCTAGTTCCTCAAATCTGAGCATAACTATCTATAAGGGCTACAGTTTTTCGAGACGGTTTTTACGGTTTTTTGATCCATGCCGGATACTTACAACTACCAATATAAGAGCGATCCGCAACCTAAGGTCCGTCCTGAGGATCAGGCGAAAATTGATCACTTAATGAGTGCCGATCCTCTGCATGGCTTTGGGTTCCCTGGACGGGATACCGGGATAATCGATGACCCGTACGAAGTGGCGCGGATGCGAGCTCAAGATGAAGAGATCAAGCACAAAATTAGAGACACGCTGCAGATTGGCGATGAGAAATCTTTCAGTAAACCCCTTGCTGACAAACTTTTCGAGACGCCGAAGTACAAAGACATAACGGCCTTAGTTGAGATCGATCTTAGTACCGATAAGCCAGTGGCCGTGCATCTACGTGATGAGATTATTGATACCAAAGTTAATGAAGGCGAAAACCCCAAAGACTCAGAATACACCGGGTTTATGGAAGCCGGCACCCTCGCTCTTCATCCTGAATATAAGGCGATCTTTAAGAAAGCAAAGGATATGTTGGAAGATGATCCCTCGCTTTCCGTTGTTAAGGTTCCGATACAGCTAGAAGGCCGAGAAAAGATGTTTATCGGCGTAATGAGGCCTAAAGTTCATGAGCCTGTGGCCGAGCTGCGAGATAGAATCAGTAAGGGCGAATTAATTGAGTTTGATGATAAATCCGGTCTGCCATTAGTAAAGGACAAAGGAACGCTGCGCGCAATAACGGCAGAGGAAAAGGAGCAGTGGAACAACGCCTACCCTGGGGAATTCAAGAAATTGCAGAGATCTCATGCTCAAACCGTTGCTAAGTTCGCTGGAGTGGAACTTGGAGAAAAATCAACTGAGGGAGGAAGAGCGGCCGAGACTTACTTCAAATCTGGATTAAGGCCGGATTGCACCGCGGTGATTGAGCTCGATATGCATTCAGGCCAATCAAAAGGGGTGCACTTAAAATCCGATATCTTAGCAACCAAAGTTACCCCAGGTGCCGATCCGCGGCTCGATCCTGATACTGGCTTTGAAGGCGCAGCTAAAATTGTACTTGGGACGGCACAGAAGGATTATTTAAAACAAGCCCAGGACGCTTTATTGCGTGACCCTCGTAGCCCATCGGTACACATTAGGGGTGAGCTTTTGGGGCAACCAGGCAAGGATGTGACGATTATGCGTACTCCTCTTCCTGCTGAGTTGTTGGAGCTTCGTGAAAGCTTATATAAAACTATCGAAACCGGAGTTGTTCAAGGCTTTAAATTTGGATCAAATAGCCCAACACCGCAGATACTGCTTGAGTCAAAGGATGGCTCTGTAAACGAGCTTACACCAGCACAGCGCGAAGCCTGGGAGCGATCATACCCCGGCGAACTTGATAAGCTCACCGAGAAACTCAAGCGCGAATATAACATTCAGAAAGAGGGCGCGCGCGCTGCCGGGAAATTAGTTCAACCGAGAAGCGAAACTGAAGTGGCCGAATACATACTTTCAGCTGACTCGAGAATTGACTTTGCAGTAGTGTTTGACCCAAAGACTCAGAGTTTTAAGGGACTCTCGGCATCAAAGGCAAAGCAACAAAACTTCGAGGCCAACAAGGATTATTTTGAATGTGAGTTTGATAAGGCAGTTGAAAAGAAAGAGTGGAAGAAAGATTTTACCGAGAGATTCTTAAGTAACAGCGCTCTTAAACTTGACTATGCTGAAGGGCCTGGCGGGGTAATCGTAGCAGTAATCAACGCCGATCGACTTGAAGATATCTACACACATGGCGATATCTCGCGAGCTGTAAAGGAAGGATTTCCTACCCCAGTCGAGAAAAATAAGCCGCTCTCTGTTCCGCAACTAGAAACCAAGCAGCTAGAGCAGCCGGAGCAGTTTGAAAAATGGGTCGATGGGTATGAGAAGTTTGCGATCGAACATAAGGAAAAAGTTGCGACAGAACTAAAGTCTAGAGAGAGTCGGGTAAGCAGTACCGATCGGAGAGAGGAGGCTGTGCTCAAAGTGACTCCTAGTGATCGAGAGATCGCCACAAATTTGGTGCATGAAAGAGAGGATTTGGATTTCGTAGTAATCTTAGATCCGGGAACTGGTAATGTTACGGCGATGGCACCATCCAAAAAGATGTTACCGACCTTTATGGGAGAGCGAGCCTCAGTTATCGATTTGTTAGATGAGGCACGCTGGGGAATTATCGATCAATTTAATGCCAACCCTGCGCTGATGATCGCTACCTTACCCACAAAGGATGGAAAGACGGTAGCGGTGGTTAACAAAAATAATGCCTCTAATCTATTCACCAGTGGCGACATTCAAGCGATGCTAGAGCAGTGGGAGGCGCCGAAGCTCGCCCAAGATCAGGAACCGCTGAATGCTCAGCAGATGTTTTATCTCCAGTTTAAAGACCCATTAATGTTTGGAGATTGGGTGGAGAGTTATAAGAATCGAGATGATCTCGGCGAGCTTCCCACAGTAGAGATTGCGGAGGATAAGCCGCTCGAACCAGAGCCGGAACCATTACCATTTGAGTTTGATCCTGGTCCAGAATTGGAGCCCGCTCCGGTAGCGGAGGCCCTGCCGCTTGATTTTGACCCTGGTCCAGAACCGGAGCCTGCTGCCGTAATCAGAGAACCGCAAAGTCCGTTTCAATTTTCGGTTGGAAATTCAAGTTTTGATTTCGATCCAGGGGTTGATCCAGAGAAGAAATAGGCCAGGTGTCTTTACCCCAGCTGATCTAATCTACCCGCTTTCTAAGCTCCGTAAGTGCCTCCAAAACATGGTCTATGTTTTTATCGGAGTGCGAGGCGGTCACTATGAATCTAATTAATGCTGCTTCGTCTAGCAGAGCAGTTTCATTTAATAGTTCACAGAGAATGTTTCGTTGAATTAGAGCACTTATCATTTTGCGAGCGATTTTAGGGCGCTCCATTCGGATTGAGACAATTGGCGACGAACTTGATCGAGCTCCGCTTTCTCCAAGAGTAAGGCCCGCCGATATCACACCCAGCCGGAGTCTAGATGACAATTCGCAAAGTTTCTCTCTGGCGCTAATTGCAAGTTCAATCACATCAATTGCCCGTTCGGCAACAGCACAGATTGGCGCAGGAATCGCATTTTCAGAGGTAAAAGTGCGTGAACGATTTTCTAAATAATTTATCAAGACCTTGCTACCGGAGATAAAAGCTCCATATCCACACAGAGCGTTTCCCATTCCAGCAACAACAGCGAAGGGTTTCTTTTGTAATTTGGAGGCCTCCACCGATCCTGCCCCACGAAGTCCCACAGCCCCAAGAGAAAAACTTTCGTCGATAACCACAAAGGTGTTTCGCTTCTCGCATATCGACATTATTTGATCCAAATCAGGGATTGCCCCGGTTAAGGGCGAAAGTCCCTCGATAAATAGAATCCTCCGTCGATAACCGCTGGACTGATCAAGCAGGCTTGCTAACCCCTCGGGGCTCTCTGCGGAAAATCGAAGCAATTCAGCTCCAACAAGGTGCGCCGCATCAATGATGGCATGATGGTCGGAGTTATCGACCAGCACGCAATCTCGCTCGCAGAGCAGAGCAGTGGATAAGGAAAGCATGGCTTGGTTGGTTGAAGAGAAGATAGCGGCTGCATCAGTTCCGAGAAATTTAGCGATTCGAAGCTCCAGAGAAAGGTGTGCCGGTAAAGTGCCGGAAGAGATTCTACTAGCACATGGGCTGACCCCTGAAACTTCCGCCTCGTTTTGTAGTGCGCGCTTTAGGGTTGGGGAGTTTGAAAGATTGAGCAGATCCCAACTTGTAAAATCTATTAATTTCTGATTGCGGTAAGAAATCTCAGATCCAATCTTTGAGGTGCGTGGGGTAATATCTCTCAATCGCCCGTCGGCCTCGAGGGCTTTTAATTCTAATTTAAGATCTTCGAGCATTAAAGGGAGAGTAACACGCCGCAACTCCCCTCGTCATCAGTATCGATTAAGTGGAAAGGAGGTAGGCTTCAATAAAGCGGTCTATATCTCCATCCATCACCGCTTGGACGTCAGAGGTTTCAATGTCTGTGCGTAAATCTTTAACCATCTGATAAGGATGCATTACGTATGATCGAATCTGACTCCCCCACTCGATCTTTTTCTTTTCTCCCTTTATTTCGCTTAGTTTCTCTTGGTGTTTTGCGACCTCCAGATCATATAACTTTGCTTTTAGCGTCTTCATGGCGCGCTCCTTATTCTTGTGCTGCGAGCGCTCGTTCTGACAAGCTACAACGATACCGGTCGGAAGGTGCGTGATTCTAACGGCAGAGTCGGTTTTATTGACGTGTTGACCCCCTTTTCCGGACGATCGGTATGTATCGATTCTAAGTTCCTTCTCCTCATCAATTTTAATATCCAAGTCAGCCTCGATGTCTGGAGTAGCCGAAGCGGATGCAAATGAAGTATGGCGTCTTGCATTCGAATCAAAGGGGGAGATTCTAACCAAGCGGTGCACCCCTTGCTCAGCCCGAAGGTGCCCATAAGCAAACGGGCCTTTAATCAGAACCGCGGCCCCCTTAATTCCTGCGCCGTCCCCAGGTTGATAATCCAACTCTTCAATTTGGAACCCCTTCCGTTCTGCCCAGCGAAGATACATCCTAAATAACATCTCGGCCCAATCCTGGGCCTCTGTTCCGCCGGCGCCGGAAGCGATCTCAAAGATGCAATCTGCGGAATCATACGGGCCGCGCATCTTACTTGAAAATTCAAGAGCGTGGAGTTCGTTTTCTAGTAAGCCTAAAGATTTTATCGCGTCATTTAAGAACTCGGCGTCAGCACTCTCTTCAGCTAATTCAAACCCAGCTTCCGAATCACCAAGTAATTTTTCGACCTTGTTAAAACTCTGAACAATAGCTCGAACAGCGGCGAGATCTTTTGAGATACTTTTTGCGCGGGTCTGGTTATTCCAGAAGTCCGGTTCGCGGGTTATGTTTTCGAGCTCTTCAAGACGGGTGCGCTTTGAGGCGATGTCAAAGATACACCTTAAGATTATTAATCCGATCGGAGAAATTCTCTAACTTTTTTACGATTTCGAAGCGTTCCATAGGCTAAACATTATGCTAGCTGACAAATGTTATAGAGACAATGGCAGAACAGAGTCAGTTCCCTGAATTAGTGATGCTTTTTCCATTCCTTATAGAGATCTGTGGCCTGTTTAACCCGTCGGGCTTCAGTCGCTTCCTCTTGTTTTCTGTGAGCTTCTCTGGCTCGATTTGCCTCTTTCTCTGCGGCTAATGCAGCCTCTCTCGCTTTCTTATCCGCATCTATATCTATGCGCCTATTATCTACGCCAAACTTATCTTCTTGTTGTCTCCACTTTAGCGCAAAATCCTTATCCATCTTTTCACGCGCGAGAGAAGCGTTGGTGCAAATTGTTAGCCGCTTAGTGTCATCATCCAGATGTCTCTTTTCTGCATCGAGAATTAATCTTAATGTTTCGACCCTTTCTCTGGAGAGGGTTTGATCACTTTTCACCCCTGTCTCTAAGAGTTGGACGTATTCACCGGTCACCCGTTGGATGTCTCTAACTACCTCAATATACTCTGCAACTTTAGCCGCTGGCAGTCTTTTCATCGCTTCATCTGGTCCACCGTACCCCTCAGATAGGGTACGAAGCCTCTGCTCATACTGCATGCGCTCGTCTAGCAGTCTCTCTCCCACGGTGGGTGTTCTAGGTTGAGCTCCTGCCCTCAACTCAGCGTTTTCCTTCTCAAGCGCCTCAAGTCGCTTTAAGATTTCAGCATTCGGGTCAGTCGAAGTAGCAGGGGTGCCCTGTTGAGAAGCACCCTGTTGAGGGGCGCCTTGCGATTGAGCCGCAGCTTGTAAACGCGAAGCAGCCAGTCCAGGAACTTCCGGTTGAATGATTTGGTCAACTGGGGCATCTATTAGTACAATACGACCTTTAAATTCACCTACTCCGGTTCGTACGCCAAATCCGATGCTCGCGTTATGTTCCGGATCGGAGAGAAGTTTATTAACAACGTCGAAACTCTCTTCAGGGGTAAAACTTGAGATCCGTTTTTCAAGCATCTTTAGTGCATCTGCTGATGCTCCCTCCCGAGTGGAAAGAAGCTGAACACGCCCATCTGGATACATTCCGTAAACTACTTGAGCGTCTTTGAACTTTTCATTTTTAAGGACGTTCACAGCCAGGTTGGACGCTTGTTCTATCGCTTGTTGCTCTTCTAGATGTGAATCTGCGATTTCGCCCAAATCGTCTGACGCGTCGACATGGGTCAAAGAGCTGTGCTGCTCAACAGGAGGTAAAGTCTCTGGACCGCCAGAAAGAGCCGGTGCGATTGCTAAAAGTGCTTTGCCGAACATAATTGTTGCCTCAATGTAATCAAATCAGCTCATACAAGCTGAAACCATCTCAATTCTATATCGTCCCCGCCCTAACTCAAGCGAGTTAGCACCTCCTTTTTTGGAGGCTTTCAATACAGTTATGTCCATTAATCCCCCAAACGTAGCATTAAAGTGAGAGCAGAGTTTGAGTCATAACCAGCTGTAATCATTAGTTTAAACCAACATTTACCTAAATCTTAATTTGGCTACCCTTCTGATCTTCCTCAGAGTTTTTCACGCCAGACCAAAGGCGCGAGCGAAAAATCTTTAGCTGGTTGCGGCTTCAGGTTTTACCTCCCCCTTCCCAAACCACCTTTCAAACAAGTCTGCTCCCGTCCCAGCCAGATACCCGCCTAGAAAATAAGCTCCAACTCCAACCCCTAATCCGAGTAACCCGATTGGCGTCGCTGCAACTGCCGCAGAGATTCCTAGCTTTACCGCTAGAAGCGAGGCACCGGTTACAATCGCAGACCCGGCGATGCTGCCGGCCGTAAGACCGACAACACCACCGGCGACAGTTCCTGCGCCCCTTGCAAGCCCGGTTCCCCGATCATCCCCTCTAAAAAATTCACAGATTGCTGAGCCCAAAACACCCCATCCCCCGAGATACCTCCCAACAGACGCACCGACATCTAAAACCTTTTCGGTTCCAAATTTCTCCTTTACTCTTTCCGGAGTGACATTTGAAGAAGTTTTTGGACTAGCTCCGCTAGTAGATTGCGTCGGAGCCGGATCAGGAGTTAAGGAGGTGTTTAATTCGTCGCAATACCGTACGGAATCAAACTCACTTCCGACCGTTGCCGAAGATTCATGCGGTGGTAGAGTGTTGTTTACTGGTATCGCCTTAGGCCCAGCAGTGCTAGTCGATGGCATTCTTTTCCTACCTTTTCCCCAACACACGCCTTACTATGGTTATGGCAGAACCCAGGCTAGACGATTCCCGGAATGCAAATTACGCCATAAAATTACGCTAAGTAGGCGTAAAACGTAATGAATTCATAACGTTATGCCGCAAGAGATCTCGCAATATTGCGCTAATTACCAACTTCCGGTATAGTGGTTAGAAGACAATTATGGCGATCAAGGGTTTTAAGGATAAGGTTACAGAGGAGATTAACTATGGAAGAACCTCAAAGCAAACTTTAAGACGCTTACCGGAAGAGTTACATCTAAAAGCACAGGTCAAGCTTGCTCGATTAGGAGCGGCAGTATCTATAAGAGATTTGCAGGAGCTGAGGGGTAATCGACTCGAATCGCTTAAAGGAAACCGCAAGGGACAATTCAGTATTAGGATTAACGACCAGTATAGAATTTGCTTTAGATGGGAAAAGCAAGATGCATTTGATGTAGAGATTGTTGATTATCATTGAAAGGCTGAAGGATAAATATGAGTAAGAGTACCATTCACCTTACACCAATCCATCCTGGACTTGTGCTTCAGGATGAAATCGATGAACTTGGAATTAGCCAAGCGAAGATTGCCCAGCACATCGGTGTATTGCCTAAGACGATCAATGAGATCTGTAGAGGCAAGCGAGGAATAAGCGCAGAAATGGCAATGAAGCTGTCGCAGTCTCTTGGAGCGAGTCCCCAATTTTGGCTCAATCTCCAGAATAATTGGGAATTAAGTCAACTTAAAAAACCTGCTCTACAACGCATAGCGCCAATAGCCGCGTAAACCACAAAACTATAATTGGTTCATGCCAAAAAAGATTAAATATTCAGCAATTAATGTCTCTCTTCCAAGGTCACAGCGCGAATGGATAGAGCAGCGCGTAGAGCGTGGCGGGTTTGGAACAGTAAGCGCCTACATTGGGGAGTTAATTCGACGCGATCAACGTGATCAGCGTAGTGCTGATCTAGAGTTGACTCTACTTCAAGCTATTAAGGCAAACGCATCTTCAAATTTGGAAGGAGATGGGTCCACTGCTTTAAAAGCCGCGGAGGTTGGTCCTAGCTATAACGCAAATCGTGCCAAGCCGAGCGAATCCAAAAGTGGCATCGAGGAGACATTTGAACTTTTTTCTCTAGGGAAAGAGATGATGCGGCAAAATTTACGACGCGAAAAGCCGCATCTATCGCCTACACAAATAGATACTTTAGTCGATAAATGGTTGCACCAGAAGGAAGCGCTCCCGTTTGAACGCAGCGCTCCGGAGCGACTTCTGCAGATTATCAATGGCTAAATTGGAAGTACTTAAGAGTCTTTCGGCTAGATTGCGGCGCTATAAGCCAAAATTCGCCTTGATTGGTGGTTTTGCAGTTGGTGTGTATGCCGTACCACGTTTCACCAAAAACATCGATTTCGTTGTGGCGGTAGACTCCGATCGGGAGACTGAGATGATTCTCCACACCTTTATTGAGGATGGGTTTCTAATTGACCCGCTGATGGTTCACCAAAGCACAGGGAGGAAAACGACCGCACGGATCTTTCTTCCCGCATCACGCTCTGTCTCACCTGATTTGGATCTACTTTTTTCATTTTGTGGAATTGAGAAAGAGATCGTGGAAGCTACTAAAGATCGCGAAATTGTTCCCGGAGTGGTACTTCCTGTATGTTCACTGAGCCATCTAATAGCACTAAAAGTTCTTTCGGAGCGAGAATCCCGCCCAAATGATCGGGCTGATCTCATCGCTCTTCTTAGTAAGTGCAGCGCTGCGGACATCGCCGATGTAAAAACGACATCAGAATTAATCCAAGAGCGCGAATATGGTCAGGGAGAGAACCTAAATGCTAAATTCTCTCGGATTTATAAATTGATCTCAAAAATCTAGCGCTAAACTATTCACCCGGAGACGAATACAGATCCTCAATTACCTCAGCAAACTTTTTGGTAACTACTCCGCGCTTTACCTTAAATGTGGGGGTAAGCATGCCGTTTTCCACCGAAAGGTCGGCATCTAAAATTTTAAATTTCTTGATCGTTTCAAATTTTGAAAGGGTCTTATTTACCTCTTCGACTAAGTTCCCGTACTCTGTTTTTAGTTCTGAACACTCAGATAAATTATTCGGCAGTGCCACACCATTTCCCTTGGCCCACTCCCGAACAGTATCTTTATCTGGAACGATTAAAATACTGCAATACGGCTTCCCCTCACCCACCATCACAGCAGTAGAAATTAGGGTCGCAGCGTTAAATTTCTCTTCGATCGCTTGCGGCGCAACTTTCTTCCCACCGGCGGTAACGATAATGTCTTTCTTTCTTCCGGTGATGAATAGATATCCATCCGCATCAAGCGCTCCCAAATCTCCGGTATGAAACCAGCCATCACTATCCCACTGTTCCTTCGTTGCAGTTGGGCGATTTAAATACCCCTTAGTCACATTTGGTCCGCGAAAGAGGATCTCTCCATCAGATGCAATCTTAATCTCTAAATCTTTCATGCAGGGACCAACACTTCCGATCTTTGGCTTTCCCAAGGGGTTTACATTAGTTGCAACGCAAGTTTCGGTAAGTCCATACCCTTCGTAGATCGTGATATTAAGGGCCGAAAAGAACTCATTTACCTCAATCGGAAGCCGCGCTCCTCCAGAGACGATATGTTTAAATTTAGGGCCAAAGAGCTTCTCTTTGGTAATTTTTGCAATGGGCTTGGCTAATGCTGACTTTAGGAGAAGCCAAGGTGATGGAGTTTGTTTAGCCTGTCTAGTTTTAAAAACTTCCAGATTTGTGGCGATTGAGAAAGCGACAAGTTTAGCTTGAAGATTTTTTCCTTTGCTCCTTTCAATTACCCCGCTCATCATTTTTTCCAAGATTCTTGGCACTATCGGAGCGACTTCCGCGCTACACTCTCTTAAATCCCTAAGTACGCTTTGCGCGTTTAGTACTGAACTTTTTCTGTCCGTTACCGCCGGAAATTTGGCTACTGTAGGCGTTATAAATCCGATATGGCCGATTAATTTAGCAAAAGAGTGCGCCAATGGCAGAAAGAGGAAGATGTCTCCTTCTGGGGCAAAGATCTTAGTTTGGGCCGCTTGCCAGACGTTTGCTAGGTGATTCTTATGAGTCTGAATCACGCCTTTTGGCGGGCCGGTAGTGCCCGAGGTGTAAACTAAAGAGGCAGTTTCGCTAGCTCCGGAGAGATTAGGCATGGTCTCAGGGATCTCAGCATTCTTTAAAATTTGATCAAGTGGAGTGACTAACGGATCAGTGGCGACTTCTTCAAAGGTAATTATTCGGTCTAGTTTTAATGTATGGGTTGTGGCGGGGCGATCTTCTGTTGCCGGGATTGGATAGGGAGAGCTGATTAAGGATTTTAATTTTTGATACTGCTCTTCGTTTTCAGCAAAGGCTAAAGACGCCCCAGAATCAAACAACACATATCCCATCTCATGCGCGCTGATTGATTGATAAACTGAAACGGAAGTTGCTCCGGCGAAAAGAATCGCATAGTGAGCGATCATCCATTCAGGGCGGGTGTAGGAGATAATTGCAACCTTTGTATTCGGACCAACGCCGATTTTGGCTAGATAGTTTGCAAGGCGGTAAATTTTTGCGGCGACCTCGCGGTAGGTCTCCTCTCGCCAAATCCGGGATCCGTCCGCTTGAATATGGGCCTGAGAGTAAATCGCTTTGTCTGGTAGACCTTTCGCGATCTCCGCGAAGGCTTTCGGCAAAGAGTCTCGCCCTCGCAAGGATTCGATGTAGGCTGCGGTGTCCATTTAACCTGTGTTTATAGCAATTTGGATAGTGGGGTGATAGAGCAGATTAATGCCGATTATCCGGATCGTTAATTAGCGACTCCAAGAGAATCGTGCCGTTAAACGGCTTTTCGACGTAAGCATCTGCGCCGTTTTGGAGCGCATTCTTTTCAGCACTCGAGCTTGTGCCGGAAACTATCACCGTTGGTTTGTCGAGCATATCCTCTTTTATTACTCGCGGTAGAAAATAGCCATCGACCGAGGCAACTGCATCATCAATCATCACCGCATCATAAGATTTGGCTTTGAGCGCATCGATTGCATCCTTGGCCATGGCCACTTTGTCTACCATTCCCCCCCAGGCTTCGATTAATTTTGAGACGCTCTCACGAGAGCCGATATCTTCGTCTACAATTAGAAATTTAAGTCCAAGAAGCGGCTGCTCAACCACCTCGCTGTTTTTTTGGCGACACGGCTTGGTGTTCTCTTCGCACAGAGGTAGAGAGAAAAAGAAAGAACTCCCCACTCCGACCTGCGAATCAACCCCGATTGTTCCGCCGGAAAGCGCTAATAAATTCCTACAAACCGCTAAGCCGAGCCCAGCTCCTAGGTCGAGTTGATCGTTGGTATCGACCGGGGTTTCGTAACGTTGATAAAGATCGAAGAGCTGGTCCTTTACCTCCTCCGGAATGCCAGGACCATTGTCATTAACCTCCACTGTAACTCGCGGAGAGATAGGATCTTTTGAGATCAAAACTTCGATTTCGCCGGCTTCAGGGGTAAACTTTATGGCGTTATAAAGTAGGTTAAAAAGGATCTGCTTTAAGTGCCGCGGGTCTACCATGCAGTATAGATCCTGCTCTTCGCATCTTAATTCGATAGATTGGTGCTTCCTAAATGCACGAGATTGTAAGAGACCAATAATCGATTCTGCGCACGGAATTATCTCTACCGGCTGCGGTGAGGCCTCCACTTTTCCGACCTCTGAGCGGCTAAGGTCAAGGAAATCTGAGATTAGTCTGAGCAAAATGTCACCATAGTCTCGAATGTAATGGAGAGTTTTGCGATTATCCGGCGCTATATCATCACCGATCAAAAGCTCGAGAGCCTCGGCTGAACAGAGAATAGCCGTGATTGGATTTTTAATTTCGTGGGCAACTTCATTCGCTAGATTCGCCCGTGCTCTAAGCACTCTAGATGCTTCATATATCTGTTGATGAAGTAACTCTAGCTGTTTTCGCTGGGCGAAATTGTCATGAGTTGCCCGAAGCAGTGCGAGCAGAGCAGTCAAAAACGCAAGCGCGATAATGATCGAACTCATCCTAAATCCAATTTCCTTATCAGTGCAGCCAAAGAAGAGGCGAAGGGGCGAACCCACTTTGATTAAAGTGGGGGTACTACTCTTTTACAGCTGGCGTCGAGGGTCGAACAGCTGACCCTCGATCATCCTTAAAGTATACTTTCGGAATAGATTCCTTGTTCCTAAAGCGTGATTAAGGGCTTAAAAATCAGCCATTTATAGTGATTTAATGGAGCTTTCCAGAATCCGGCTTGAAATGCCTTAGTTGAGCTGAGCCGCCATTATAGAATGCAGTAAGACATTCGATCAGTGTTTTGGCCGAAAATGACGCTAAAAAGAGAAGTTACATCTGGAGAGCCTTCGTTAGTTGGGCCTAGTCATCAGAGCGATCAAAACGCCGATCTTAGCGCAGAAGTCCTATTTCAGTCTCAGGCAAATTTCCTTGGTGTTTGTGTTAACGAGATTCGCCAGGCGGAATTAAAGCGCGGAAAGGATCTTCACCCTTCTGTCTCCGATGCGCAAATTGATGCAACCGCAGAAATCTATCGAAATGCTCAGCTTGAGTTTCTTGTGGAAATCGAGGGACGAAGACTCTCGTCCCCAACGCAGATCTTTTGCGCCCCTAACGGGCGCACAGTCGATCTAGTGATTGATGAACGTGCACCTGGCGCATTAGTTCAGGGACTCATACGAGAAGGGAAGCTAGATGCCTTACGAGAGGCCGTTGAAGCGGGGCCTGGAGCCGGCGCTGTGATTTGGGAAAAGCCCCAGACTGAGGTTGAGCTAGTAGCAAGTTTGCTGCGTTGGGCGGCAATAAATGGCGAAGAAAAGAAGCGCATTAGGGTTTCAGATGAACTACGCGGTTGGGTAAGTCAAAGCCTAGCACAAGCCGGAATTACTCCACGGGAAAGACTTGGTGGAGCTCTGGCTATTGCGACTGCGCTTTCGCCAGTTTTAGGGCGTGAAGCCACGATGATGTCTTTGGGAGATCTTCCCCCCCAGTTACTTAAGCACATACCAGCGGGAACAAAAGTCGTGACCGAAGATCCAGGCTGCAAGGTCTTAAATGAGATTCCTAGAGCAGATGGATTTATCGGAAATTTCTGCTTAGGGTTTAAGGGAAAATCGCTTAGTATACCGGCTGAGTTTCAATCGTTTAGCGTTAATGGGAAAATAGTAGACCCATCGAGAATTACTCAAGTCGAAGTATTTATCACCGGGAGTTCTCAGCGCCACGGGTTTGGTACCGTGTCAGCGGAGAGACTAACAGAGATTTCAAAAACTCACCCAATCTGCATCTTAAGCGGGATGCAATATCTAACTAGCCGAGCAGAAATAGCAGATTACTTTGAGCACGTAGAGGCATTGCACGGAGAATCAGCACAACATGGAAGTGTTACAGCTTTACTTTACTCTGAGGTTAAGCACCCGGAGCTTGAGGTTACGATGTGGAAGGAGATGCAAAGTCGACGCTGTATCGACTTTTTGGGGATGAATAGCAGTGAGGCGCATGACATTTTAGCACGACTCTATGCTGATTCTCTGCAAGAAAACGGCTTGGAAATTTCAGCCGAGCTAAAGGCCAGGATGGCTCGAGCCTTAAGTTTTGGAGATTCAGATGGCGGCATCTGGCAGAGCGGGGATGAAATGCCAGAGTGGGTCTTTGAGGCTGCAAGGTGTCTTCAAGAGGCTTTGGATGTACCGTTGGTTCGCGTGCGAGGAAAAATTGTGGATGCGCTAGTAGCCGATCCCGGACTTAACTTAGAGTTCCCTGAAAAAGTGAGAGATTCTCTGATTATTTCAAGAAATATGGGAACGTTAAAGGTGGCTAACCCCAGTGGGATTTTAGATAAGCCAAACGAATTGGAAATCTTAAAAAATGTTCCGCATGGGTATCACTTGGCTGGAATGCAGCACCTAAAAGATTATCTTCTTTCAAATGGAGAAGGGGGAGCGGCGAAGCTTGATACTGAGTGTTGCTTTATTGATCAGTCCGGCCGAGGAGTTTTCATTGTCCCGCCGATCCCATTCTTTTCGAGACGCGGTGAGACAGTAAGTGCTGGTGATACGATTGATTCGACCTTTGTTAGTGAGGAAGGGTTACGATCAATCAAAGCTGCACGTGAGTTAAATTTAAGTGAGCGGAATAGGTTAAAGAAAGCCGCGTAATTTAAGCTGGGTGAAACAAGCAGTGGAACGCGTCCAAGCCTTAAATTAGTTATTGCATTTTTACACGGGGCGCGCCGGTGTATGATGCAATCTCTAATCTAAGAACCTCTCGCTGCTTGTCTCACCCTATTCCGGTTTTACCAGAAATTGATACCTAAGCTTTTCCCCTCTTTGACGCGCATTGAGTGCTTAGGTTGTGCTAATCCCCTTATAAACTTCGCGAGCCTTTTGGGGGGACTCTCTCTGCTGGGAAGTCTCTCAGCTCTTCCTTCTGGAAGCGCCTTACTGCTTCGGTTTGAAGCGGACGACAGGCCTGCCCTGCTTCATCCTCGCTTCGACCACGGTCTTCTTGGGGGGGGCCGTGGGATCGAGCTCGAGAAGGACACGGTTCCAGACCTTGGTGCATTCGAGCGATCCGTCTTGCAGTGCCGTACCACGAGCCTGAGGCAGGTCTTCGATGTTGCTGCCGGCTGCAGGAGAACCGTTGACAACCTCGAGGATCCCGTTCGGCCAGAGAGCGAGCCTGCAAGTCGTTCCGCGGGTGCGGCGAACGATCTGCTCGACTGCGTTCCTGATGGCCTTCAAGATCTTCTCGCTGTTGTCGCCGGGCGAAGCAGGAGACGCGGCGGACTTCTTCTGACGCGGAGCGGGAACCAGTGCCGGAGCTCCCACGCGAAGATCGTCGCCGAGGCCGGTGGTATTGGACACGAAGGGCTTGAATTTGCCCATTATCTCATCCTTCAGTTCTCTTTTCAGACTTGGGACCCAAAAGTGTGGCAGAACATACTTTCCACACACTTAGGGCGAGACGAAAGTCAACGCACTAAGAGGTAAAATACTTACACCGCTTAGTGCGTCGACCTTGCTCTGAATATCTGCTGATTAAATTGAAAGTGAGAAAGGTACAGTAAGATTAAGCAACGTTAAAAACGATAAAAAACCGTAAAGCATTCCACTGCTGTTTCTTATTAAGTGACAAGTGAGTCGCCTTAGCAAGAAACAGCCAAGTTTTACTTCTACCTACCCCAGATTTTGAAATATCAAATCCTAAAGATAACATTAGGATAAGGCCTAATCAAAAACGGCCCAAAACAGCGGCATTTTGACGAAGTAACCCCGTGAACTTACTCCTTACTAGTCATAAAGTTTAGACTGCATTGTTTACAGCTTTGGCACTCTGAAAGTGAGATTGCCTCAGCAACTGACCAGTTCGTCTTAACCTTTCTTGGAATGGCAATCTCGGCTGACTCTCCGGAACTAGCACAGCGGATCAGATATCCGGATTTAAGTTTGATAGTTGTCTTAGAATATTCTTGCACCGAGGGAAGCTCTACCATCCGCCGCGAATACATCATCTGCGGGAAGTAATCCCCGAGGAATAAATAATATGAGTTTGCTCGTAGCTTTTCTGATCCCGCAACTTCAACTACCAGATCTTTGTTACCGTTTCGGTGTCTATCAATAATCTTACTTAATTCCTTAGCGTGTGCGAGTGTGGTAAAGGGTTGAAACTGATCGCTTAGAATCTGAGCAGTAGTTTGCTTTAGAGCGCCAATTCCCAGAACAAAGATAAGACAGATTAGGAGTATCGAAGATGCTGAAAGAGCAAAATCGACCGTTTTGAACGATTTTATGCGCTTTATTCCTAATGCCAGGTAGAGAGCTTCTCCAAATACCAGCGCAAAAATTATGCTCGGAATTAAAAGTAAGCCATACAGATAGTATTCGTGAACCGGGGGCTTCAAACGGCTGATGGCTAGGAGTGAGAAAACGATTTGCATCACTAATCCCAGCACGCACCATCTTTGATCGCTATTGATTGAGCGAAGGACTCTTAGAAATAGTACCAGTCCGAAACAAGCAACCAACCCGATTATGAACTTTGGTAGGAAAACGGTGATACTGCCGATCAAAAGATTAGAAAACAGACTTGAGACTACGCTGATGCTTCCGGTAATTCCAAGAGCTTCTGAAGTACTGGCACTATGGCGTGCAAAAAGTTGAGCGAGGTTACTTGGATAATAGATCTCGTAGATCATTACAGGAACCCATAGCCCGAAAGTTCCGAACCAGCATAGATTTTGAGATCGGAACTTAAAGTAATCAGCAAAATTCCCCCAGGCGTGCTGTAGTGAGAGTTTCGCAAAGATTACTAAGCTTAGTGCCAATATTCCGGGAAGCGTAGAGAGGTGAGTTTGCAGCAACAGCGTCGAGGCAAATAAGAACAATGGGAGGTGTTTTA
>CAZJXY010000004.1:0-25232 GCA_964549925.1 uncultured Bdellovibrionales bacterium
AGTTTCTGGCGCAGGGCAGTTCTACACGCTTACCGATAATCTTCTTTGCGAAATAGCGAACAACGAAGAAACTTTTTTCCCAGAAATAATAAGCGTCCTTGAGCAAATTCTCATTGCTATTGGAGGTGGTAGCGGAACTTGTCCAGCTGGCGCCAATTATCAATTTCAATACTATAACGACGCTGCTTGCGCTGGCGCTCCGGTAGTTAATTATAATCCGGTAGACGACAGACTAACAGTTGGGGATCCAGCAGAGACATATGGATTCTTTATTACCCCAGACAGTAAAAATGTTACTAATAGTCTTATTACCTCCATTGGAACGTCGTTTAGTCCTTTTGATATACTAAAACTTGCATCTCAGTGGGCTACCAAGGCTGAACCACCAGTGGACACTAATAGTGGGGTCGGCGTCACCTTGTACAGCGCTGGCGGCGTTAGCCTAACACTTGCAGGCAACATAAATTACAACGGGGGATTACCTCTTAGTTCATTAGGGCAGCCATTTTCTGGTCTAGGATCTTTCGCGACTGTTTCCTATAGAGGAACTGCTCCCGGTACTCTAGATGGACTAGGCGGAGTTTTGTACACCTGCAACCATACAGGAGAAGGTGGCGCAGCAGGACTATTATCCGGAGCGTTATTCGGGGCAGACACAGCTGACGATTTAGGATTAGGAACACCTACGGGATCTGTTGATACCCTGAACGGCGGAACTTTCACGACTAGCGCGACGGGAGTGAGCGTAACGACGGCGTATTCATCGAGGGCAGCTGAGCCCCTAGCTTACGATGGCGGCACTGGCGCTCCGATACCTACGATAACAAACAAAACAGCCAATTGGATTGATGGAACCTACTCTGTAACCAGAAGTGATATTGCTTCGGCTGCTAGTATTACCGATATGCCGATTCCTACTTCCTTTAGGAAGCTTACGGGAGTAACGGCAACTACTATTCATGGTATTCACGCAGATAGTTTTTCTAAGTTCGTAACAATTTATAATGCTACAAATACAACCATGACACTTGCGCATCAGTCCGGCACTGAAGGGACTGCGGCGAATAGGATTATTAGCCCAACTGGAGCTAACGTTGTTATTGCGGCTGGGTTCACTGCTCATTTATTCTACGACTTAGTACAATCACGATGGATTATTGACATGTAGGAATTTGATATATGGCGGATTTAACAGACGAACAAAAAGCTGAAGTCGACACTCTTGTTAGCGCTATTAAAAGCGCTGCCAGCATGACGCAAAATGGCGCCAAGCTTAAGACCGCTTTCGCTACAGCAGCTCTTAGAGCGGCGGAACTTGGCGAGCCTGAACCCCCTAGACCCGCACAGTTGGATGCGCCAAACATTCTTGAGCTTGCAATTAAGATAGTAACCGAAGGTTACAAGGAAGCAGTTGTGGGCGAGAAACTCTACACCCGAAAAGACATAGAAGGAAGCTTGTCCCAACTTGATGGAAATTTGGCTCAACTAACCCAAGAAAAGCAGCGTTTAGAAGAGAAGTTAATTAACTTAGACACCGTTTTAGTAAAATAAGGGAGGCAAGATGGCTTCCGATTGTGGACTATGCGAAAAAATTCTATGTGGCGGAAAGGTTAGAAGTCGGGACCAGTTCCAAACTCTCGTTTCTAATATCCTTTGCGACATGAGAACAACCAGATTGGTCGTTCTCTGTGACGACGAAACTCCGTTTATTCGTGTGTTCATATACGATAGCGACGGGACGTTTGTTGAGTATCGGGACACGGATCTTGAGGGGGCTCCATATATAGTCACTGGAACTGTAGGGTCGTGCTAAATGGCGTCTTACTGCGGATATTGCGAGCTTCTTCGTTGCGGATCTAGCGTCTCTTCGCAAGAGACTTTAATGACCCTTATCTCTAACATTCTTTGCGAATGGGCCGAGGGCGGAAATGGGGACTCCTTAACGTTATGTGACGACAATGGGCCATTTGTAAGAACATTTATTTACGATGCTTCCGGACAGTTCGTTGAATTTATCGACACCACACTTGATGGTTCTCCCTACGTTGCGGTTGGGAACGTTACCACTTGTGCAGGTGAGGCGCCCTTTCCTGAGGTCTCCTACTTCAACACCGAAGCGACCGACGATCCGGTTATATCTAGATTAATACTAGAGGAAGGGCAGAACGCAGTAAGAGTTTGGATAGGAGAGACTCCTCGAAATGAGTCTGACTTCTTTTTGTATATAGCCCGTAACGCGGTCGTTCTTAAGGTTCTCGTTACAAGATGGAGCTCGCCAGTTATTTTAGTGCCCAGCGGAGCTGGAACAGCGCTTGCCTTTGGAACGAGCGACGGAAGAGAGATTGGGGTTACTCCGTTAACTCTTACGTCTTCATTTCCTGTATCATCTGGAGTTAGCGGTACAGCAAACGCAGATCTTGCTACTGTCCCAATTTGGGCTCCATCTGCGCCTCATGTGGTGCTTCCATCTAACAACTCAGCTATCGAAATACAGGGAGCTGGTTGGGGTGTTGTGTTTGTCTCTGAGTTTGACGGAGCATCCTGGACCCCTCCTCGGAGTGTAATTGTAAATGGAACCTATCCAATAAAAGAACTCTGCACCTACAAGCAGATAGCCTTAGCTACTTACAACGGCTCTACCGTTTCCGTATCAGCCCCTTCGGGTTCAACTATCGGAGGAACGTCTGTAGCAGCAACGTTCGGAATAGTCCCAACTGGAACCACGCATAACGTGACCGCAAACAGTGGGGCAGACTTAGTTGCGAAGATGGCGATTGCTGTATCTGGAGATAGAATACTTCTCCCAGCTGGAACTTACACACTTCCAGCAGTGGTGAATGCTGCGACATTTGCCGCTAACGTTCTCGCTGGAAATATTGGTGGTGAGGGAATAGTTATTCAAGGAGCTACGGGAAATCGGGCCGACGTTACGATTATTCCTCATAGCACAGCCAACTCTACTATTTTCTTCATGGCTGGGGCGACAGATCCATTTCTATGGAGAGATTTAACATTAAATTATACAGGAACGTCGTCTTCCTACTATGTAAATGGTGGAGTTCATCGGCTTGAGAACGTAAGAATTTTCGGACCCCAGAGCGTAGATACAAACGGTTCCTTGGTGACAGTTCAGCCAGCATCAACAGCTATAATTGATTTTCAAGCTTTTAATTGCCTATTTGAGGACTCCATTGGGGATCTTTACTCTGGCAGCGTCCAAGCCGTTGGCACGTTTCAAGGGGCTTCTATTTGTAAGCTAATGAGCGTCACGGGTCGAAGGGCCGGCAACTCGGATGATACTAGGCAGTGCTTCACTACGCACAGCGGCTTTCCGAACGAGATGTATAGTATCGATGGAAGCGATGCTAGGCTTAATGTGATCGCTAACGACAGTAACGTTGGCTCCATTAGCTATGTATTTTTCTCTAGGTTCTCACCGGGGACTAGACGTGTTGGAATAGTAAACCACTACTCATATTTTAATTACCAGATCGCCACTGCAGCGAACGACGCATGGAATCCTCAAAGCGGTGGGTGGAGTATTGGGAATAGAATAGACAAGACTGGCCAGATATTTAGCGGATCTATTTTTAACAATTCTTTGGTTCCTAAGGTCGTCGCTAATAATCTGAGTCTAAATGATGGCCGCGCTATTTTTGTTAGAGCGGGTGGAATGACCGTCAACTTTAACATGATTAGACAGGCGGGAGAGGGGATAAGAAAGGATAATTTTACCGGGCCTTCTACTGCAATAGATTCTCACTCAAATAACACTTTTCTTAATTGTGCGGTTGGCTGGGGTTCGACAATCAACAATTTTATTACTGGTTTTATTAGCAACGCTTTCAAAACGAGCGGAACTTCAATTTCTGTAAACGCTTCCGCTGACGCTGCGATGCTTAAGGGCAGCAGCACGATAGATCCGACAATTAGCGCAAGCTATACAGCTGGTGTTGGGGATATAACGGGAGTCGATGCGGCGATAGACGCTAACTTTTTCCCGACTCTTGGAGGTAACTGCGACGATAACGGACTTGGAAGCTCGTTTGATTATGTAGGTGGATACGACTTCGAGCAGTTTCCGGTTATTTACAAGGAGACGATAACTTCAAGAGGGGCCAGGACTAGACCACGGGTTGATCTGACAAATGACATTTATCCGCATAGAATAGTTTAGCGATAAACAGTAATGACACCGAAGGGACGACTAATGAACGGTGAGGAAATTCTAGATGCCAGGCTCGAAAAGATGGAGAGTACTATCTCAAATTCCGTTCTTTCCATGGACTGGTGGAAGATGTTTTCAGCTGTGACGGCGGCGGTCGGCTTGCTAGTTAGCGCGGTAGTGGCCCTTGGTAACTGGGCATTGTCCAATCAGCTAGCGCCGGTCAATTTAAAGCTTGAAATCCAGCAAGAATCCCTATCGGCAGTTACCGGAGAAATTGGTAAAATCAGAGAGAAAGTTGCGGAAATAGACAAGAACGTAGCGGTTATTAAGACTGAAACGGAGAAACAAAAATGATTCAGAAGGTAGCTGACGTTGCTGTTCAGACGGGTATTGAGACAAAGCCACTTAGTAAGTCTACAATAGCGTGGGGAGGGGCTGCGGCCGCTTTAGCTGGAGCCCAGGGTCTTTTAACGCACTTTGGGGTCGTCAATCCGGGAGAGATTCAAGAGTTAACAGGGAACCTTGTAGCTCTTATTAGTGGGCTTATTGTTATCTGGAAGAGGATCACGACCGTTAAGTTGATAGCCGGCTTAATTAAATGATCTGGAAGTATAAGTACTTTACCGAGAAGGAGATGCAGTGCAAGGGGTTTGCGCGTGGGGAATGTAAGTGTGGGGCGATAAGACTTCCAGAACCGCACTTCATGGACAAGCTTGAGACCCTAAGAAAGGCAGTAGGTTTTCCGATTATCATTAGTAGTGGATATCGGTGTGCAGAGTACAACCGGAAGGTTTCCCATACGGGAGATACGGGTCCTCATGTTCTGGGAGTTGCAGCTGATATTCGAGTGTATGGTTCACGGGCTTTTGATATTGTTCGGACAGCAATGGGCGTGGGAATGACAGGAGTGGGGGTGTTTCAAGCTGGGCCAAAAGAGAAGAGATTTATTCATTTAGATTGTGTCCCGGTGGGGACTGCTAGGCCAAACATCTGGTCCTATTAACAAAGGATTTATATGAGCTGCGGTTGCAAAGATAGCAAATTAGTCACTCCGGCCGTCCCAGGTAATTGTTGTTCTACGGGAACAATAGTAATCGAAACTCCCATTGATGCATGTCCAGATCCTTACGGATGCGGGAGTTGTAGCTCGAGTCCTTGTTGCTGCACGTCAACCTCAACCGCTGCAGACTGCAGTGCCACTCTTTTTCTGTCTCTGTCTGCCTCGTTTAACATGCCGGCCTGTGGCCAGACTGCACAAATTCAAAGCGCTGATGCCTGTCGAATTGCGCCAGGAGCCGTACTGTTCTCACCTACGGTTGGTTACTTACGGGTTACGGCGCGAATTGACGACACAACCCTTTCGGTAATTAACGACTGCACCGAGGACTCAGAAGGTAATAGCTGTAATCCAGTTTCTCCTGGCGAGCCTGTTTCCTCTTCTGAGATTTTTGCAGTTGGTATTCCTCAGTGTGGTGGAGGAAGCGGAAACAATCCTGCTACCACTCCATTGCTGACAGCTGATTTTATCATTCCAAGCGTAGCTTCCTGCGCAAACGCTGCGGTTACTACGGTTATTGGATTAAACATTGGGGACGTAGTTTCAGTAAATGGAAATCAGTTTCGCGTAGGAGCTATTCCCAACTCAACCACTATACAGCTTTGTAACGACGGCGAGGGAGGGACTCCGTTTACGGTAATTGAATGGGATCCTAGCAACACGGGCATTCCTTCTGTTCCTCTCGTTAGAATCGGCGGCCAGAATCCTTGCACATCCACAGCCGTTAACATTCTCGCTAGAATCGTAGGCTGCGATGGAGCTGGACAGCAAGTTGGCGGAGTCGGCCAGGTCGACGACCAAGCATTTTTATGGAACAACGTCACCCAGCAGTGGGAGCTTAAGGTTATCGATTCAACCGCAACTTGCGTCACTCTTGATTGCGGCTGCTTAAACCTGAATCCAGAAGCGCCTCCTGATCAGGAATACATTATCGATGTTGCTCCAAATACAGATCAGATTGCTGCGGAGCTTGAGGAGTTAGACGATAATCCTCTTTGTATCACAATTAACGGGGATTTGTTCTGCGTAACTGGGGTTCTTAACGATACTCAGATAACTGTAATTCCTAATTTCGAAGTTACTGAAATTGTTAACTACCCTGACGGGGCAACAATATGTGTTTGCGATTGTTGCGATCAGTGTAGGCCAACTATTGAAGTGAGTGGGCCATTCAATGCCTCGCCTCCAGACCAAGCAGAGGTGGCGATAACTATAGACAGTGGAACAATCTCTGTTTCTCCTGAGTATGAAGTAAACAACCTTCCTCCGACATTATCTTCTAGCTCAGATGGGGCGACAGATAATGATGCTAGTAGGCTGTGGAAAATTCAGTATCAGAATGGACTTGGTTGCGCGTGTCATAAGTATGCTCAAATAGTTTCTAACTTTCAGGTATCGGTATCGATGCCATCGACTGTTAGTGTGAACATTGAGTTTAGAATGCTCCATGTGTTGCCTGCTTTTGATAGTCAAACATTTGCAGCTATCCCAATAGAATTTTCTCCTGCTATTCCTACTTTAAATACGACTCCTAACTTACTAATCACCTCGAGTAACGACTTTAAGTTTATGGGGACATACAAGGGCTTTCTCCTTGATAGGGCATTCATGGGACCAGGAGAGCTTCATCAGTGGCAAGGGCACGTAAGAATTGTATCCTACAATAGCGATGTAGCTGCTGCGGATATTAGAGTCTTAGGAAGCCTACGTGTTTGGCTGAACGTCTTTAGCGATAGCATAATTCAGTTACCGTAATGCCTAATGACAAAGTAAACGATGGCAACGTTTCCTTTCTTGGCGGTCAGAACGATGGATTATTTCCGAGCCAGATTCGAAAAGACCAGTATCGCCGAGGAATAAACGTAACGACGAAACGGGGAGTAATATCCCCTCGTCCTGGGTTTATCGATCAGCAAATAGAAGTAGTTACCACCGGAAAAGTTAATAAGCTTATTTACCGGGACATATTCCGGCGCGGAAAGTTTCAGGCAGCAGCAAGTTACGATGCAGACGACGGGCAGTTTATTGTTGCCGTTATTTCTGGGGTGATGTTCAGAATAAATCCCCGTCTTAAGGAAGCTGAGGTCATAGAGCTTCCAGATGGGGACAGAATGGATCAGTACACCAGGAGAATACCATGGTCTCGAGCTGGTAGGTTTTTAGTTTTTTTTGATTATCCAAATCTTCCTGTGATTCTAGACAATCGTGAGGCTCGCAGATCGGATCCAGGCCGGACGCTAGTTTACGGAACTCCTGGGGTCCTGATCCCCACCCCTGAAGTTCCTGTTTCTGTTTTAGGTGCTTACGTTAATAACCGTTTGTTCGTTGCTAACGCCGGCCAGGAGTTTATCGCTTCCGATCCAACTGGAGGTATAAGTCCCGATGCGCCACTTACATTTGAGGAGACGTTTGCGCCAGGTTCCGCGTTTCTCGGTCAGGGTTTTTCTCTTGGCTCTCAGTCTGGCAATCGTCCTATTACTGCGATGGGCTTCCTCCAGGTTTCTGATACCTCCACCGGGATCGGTCCCTTATTGATAGCCACAAAAAACTCGGTCTATCTTTACCGAGCCGACCTACCGAGAGACCAGTGGGCGGATTCGGCCTTCGGAAGGTTAGCTCTGTATAACGCTGGAATCTCTGGGCCAAGAGCATTTACCAATCTTAATTCAGACATTATTGCCATGAGTGGAGACAACCAGGTTCGCTCGTTTTTCCTGGGAGTCAGGGACCAAGAGCGCTGGTCTAACACTCCAATTAGCCGGGAAATAGAGACCCTATTGATGGAGTTTGAGCGAAAAGACTTAATAGATGTCGCCTTTGTTGAGGCCTACAAGAATCGCGTTTTTGTGAGTATCGCTCCCTATACAGTAGAAGCCCTAGACACCTCACAACGTCCAGTTTTCGACTACGCCCATGCCGGCATGGCGGTAATGGAGCTTGATAACGTTTCTGCCCTAAACGAGCCGGCTCCTCCAGTTTGGTGCGGCATGTGGACGGGAATAAACCCCATGGAAATGATTATTCTCGAAGAAGGGCCATACCTGTTTTCTAAAGATGAAGGCGGCGTTAATCGGCTTTACTTTATGGATGAAAGCAGAACTCAAGATGAATTTAAAGGGGAGGCGAAGAATATTGTTTCTCGTGTCTATACCCGAGCCTACGACTTCGACCAAAGATTCAGCGACAAGCAACTAGGCATGGTAGATTACATGCTCAGCGGAGTGGCGGGAGATTTTAAAATGCGAGCTGAGTATCGAGGTAGCAACATTGAGCGCTGGGCGCTTTGGAGGGACTTTCAATACGAAGCCCAAACGTGCATTCCCGATAGCGATAGTTGCGATGTCGTGCCACTACTAGCCGAGCAGTCTTTTAGAGAGTTAAATTTTGGTGACCCAGACGAAATTGAGTGTGATGACCTAACAGATGATCAATCTCGCATCCTTAGACAAGTGGAGCTTCGTCTTACGCTTTCTGCATCTAGCTGGACACTTCAAGGACTAAGGCTTCGCTTTGAGATTCTTCCAGACCTAGATCGGCGTGAGTCTAATTTTGTTTGTGACGCAGACAAGGAAAGAGTGAGAGACGAGTGCGATCCAAATGATTGGCAGCTTTATTCAGTTTCAGGTGAGAATGCTATATGGCAGTAACAGATAAAGACACGCTCGTAGGAAGTCTCGAGGTAACCACAAAGCCGTACGAACTTTGCTGGGGAAAGCCTTGGGACTTTGTTAAGCAGCTTGTTAATATTCTTAAAGTTAAGTTCCCTGTTAACCAAGGAAATCAATTTGTTGTTAGCGGTTTTAACACTCCAACAACTGATGATGTTGGGCTTATGTGGGCTAGGTTTGATAAGAGCCGGAATCCGCTAGGCTGGTATGGATTCGTAAAAGGTCAGTGGCAGAAGTTCTTTACCCTCTACGGAGGTGAGATTAGGTGGATTATTGGCGATTCTCAGGCCATAGAACCTGGTTGGCAGCTAATTGACACAAATACTGCTGGTATCGATGCTGATGTTATTGTTAAAATAAAGTCGATGTATGTAGAGCGTTCAGCGGGAAGGTATAAATACTTTGCCGTTCGCTACGTAGGCTATTCAAACGTAGGAAGCTAGTTTTATGGGGTGTGCAGCCTGCGGAAGGAGACGACGAGCTCAGGCGGCTGCGAAGTCTGCAAGTAACCAGGCGATGAAAGGAGTCTCCCCTACGGTGGCAAAATGGCGAGGTTCGAGGGGACAGCCGATAGGAAAAATTGGTAGGGCTAACAAAACGGGAGGCAACTAAAATGAAATCTGGACTTTGGGCAAAAGCAAAATCTTCTTCAGGGTCGCGTCTAGCGGGAGTTCCTGTGCAGCGATCTCCTCGCAAAGTATTTACAGGCTGGCCCGGTGGTAGTGCCAAGAAGATGAAGAGAGCTAAGTAGTTTGTTTTTGGAAACATAAGAAGGAGGCGTTATGCCAGAATGCAATAACTGCGGAGTGAACAATAACTACGGCCCGGTGCAGATTGATATCTCCGGAATCAAGTGTATGCCGTATGCTTTCACTCGAAGCGGAATCTTCTATCGAAATGGTCAGCAGTATGTTGGAGCGAACGACGGTGAGAGCGAGAATGCTCCAACGTGGGGTTACCCTAATGCGCTGAACCTTCCGAAGTGTTGCGCGTTCCGTCTCTAATCGAGGTGGCTGCCGATGATCATTACTTTGGGGGCGGCTCGAGCGCAGCTCTCGGAGTTTGCCGGGAGAGCTGGAAAGTGTGACAAGTCAGATGCCGTGAGGCAGCTTATTCTTGAAGCGGTCGACAGGCTGCTAAAGAAGGGCGCTCACGGCAATCTTAGAAAGTGGTGCTTCTGTCTTTGTAACGGATGCTTCACCGCTCCTTACGATATGGAGGTGCCGCTAAAGGTAAAGCTTAACGGCTTCCCCGAGCACGTCTGGTCGAAGTGGTATGAGTTCTTCGATATCCAGAATGAGGATGTATGCGACAAAGGCTACAATCCTGGTCTCTTCGAGGACCCAAATCAATACTTCACAGCTTACGACTTGCCAGAGGGGGGAGCTCGAGTATGCGCCGTTCCTTTGGTCTGCGAAAAGGACGATGCCTATATAACCATTCAGGGGATAGACAGGTCGGGGAGGGACGTTTTTACCTTCCAGGGGGAGGAGCAGGTCCACGGCGAAAGAATCAAAATCTCCAGGTCTCGCCCCGTTTGCAGCAAAACAACTTTCGTTAAGATCACCGGGATTGAAAAGTCTCTTACGAATGGTCCGGTAAGACTTAACTGGCAAATTTATTGCCCATCAACTGGGCAGTTTCTATCGAAAGGGCTTCTTGGAGAATACCGTCCTACGGACGTTAATCCAAGTTTTAGACGTTTCAGGGTCCCCTCCGCCAGACAGGATTGTTGCGTAAAAGTAAACGTCTTAGGCAGGGTGAAGCTTCTAGACGTTTATCACGACAATGACGTTCTTCCAGTTTCCAGTATCGCGGCATTAAGAAACATGTGCCAAACGATTCAGGCCGAAAAGAATGAACGGTTAGACCTAGCTGCGGGTCACGAGGCTGGAACAGAAAGAATCTTAGAAGAAGAGAATTCGTATCACCGAACTGGAGGGGAGCCGTTTGATTTTTTCTTCCCAACTTCTCCAGGCTCTAATGAGAACCTTCAGTAATGCCAGCTAATTTTGGGTCATTATATTTTCCTCAGCAAGTTTACATTCCTCTTCTTTATAGAGGAACTGGAGATGGCTCGACTTCTTCTGGCTCTAACGCAGGAGGATCCACTGGAGCGAGCACACCAAGTAATCCTGGTAGTGGCGGAGGCGGTAGTGGGCAAAGTGAAAATATAGGAACCACTGATACTGGAGTATCGTTTCCTATTGCTGGGGAAGCGCCGGCGTTTCCGGTAATAGGCTTTAGTCCTATTCCTGATATTACCGTTCCGTTTGTTGACCCGCTAGAGACCACCAAGGAAGTAGGTGACTTTAACATTACGCAGTTCAATAATGCCCTTCAGCTAGGCATTAAAAATGCGAAAGACCTTACTCAGATTGATTTTGATACTCTTGCTCAGTATTACCCTCAAGCTAGCAATCTACAAGCCGAAGGAGTCAGAAGGGAGAATGCGTTAAATCGAGCAGAAATTGGTCCTTCTAATTTTTTCAATCTTAACGAAGTCCAGAAAGCTAATAGGGCGAACCAAAGGGAGCGGCTTACCCAATTAGAAGATGCTCTTCCAGGGGCAAGAAAAACAATACTGGAGGAGATTCGCCGCTCAGCTGGAGAGGCTGGTGGAAGCTTAATTTCCGATATCGATAACAGAGCGTTTGAATCGGCTGCGGCAAACGCGGCCGGCGAGCAAAATGTTATTAGAGGCTTTGGTGACGACTCGGTTTTTGGAAGAAGGGTTTCTGATACGCTATCTGCCCAGCAGCGCTTACAGCTAAGAGAGGCTGGGACAAATAACTTAAATCGGTTTCTGTCTCTAGGGGCCAACTTAGCCTTTGACCAGCCGATAAAGTACAATCCGATTCTAGACCAGCCGATGACGGTCAGGACCTCCCAGGATATTCGGGGAACCCCGAGTGTCTCTGGAGCTCAGCTGGCGAGTTCTCAGCAATCTGCAATAGCTTCGCTTTCAACAATTAATCCAGCCCAGGCGATTCAGTTTGAAATTGGCCAAAACCAATTTCAGGCTGGATTCGATCGTCAAGCTGATATGTTCAACTCAACTGGAGAATTCGAGGCTGCGAAGTTTAACGCTACAGGGGTGTTTCAATCTGCCCTTGAAGGTTTCTATGCTGACGTATTTAACGCCCAACAGGAATCTAATGCCATTAATGCTGGGAATGCTGCCGAAGACGCAAAAGACGCATTTGGAAGCTCCTCGACTATTGGAACAATAACTAGCGGCGTTGCAGCGCTTGGTAGTTTAGTGTCCGGAATATCTGGTTTCTTTAGAGGAAGCGGAGCAACTAGCACCGCAAGCGGAGCAGCCGCAACGGGAGGCCTTATTGATGGAGCGCTTTCTACCGTTGCGGCCTCTGGCGCCACTGGCGTGGTTGGGGGAGCCACAACATTTGCAACAGAAGCAGCCGCGCAGACCGCTGGTTATCAAGTAGTGGGATCCGCCACTGGCGGCGGGGTTATAGCTACCCCTGGACCAGCGGCGTCTTTAGTTTCAACGGGATCTGCAGGCTCAGCAGGAGGAGCTCTAACTTTCGCTTCAGAAGGAGCGGCGCAGCAAGCTGGTTATACAGCCATCGGTACAGCCGCAGATGGTGGAGTTATCGCAACTCCAACCGCTGGGCTTCTCTCTGCCGGCTCGCCGCTACTTACTGCCAGTGGAGTTTTAGCCGGTGCCTACACTGGTTATCAGCAGATTTCTGGGATTCAGTCTGCACTTCAGAACAAACCATTATCCATTCAAGAGCAGGCCGCGCTTGCGCTTCCTACGTTTGGAGCAAGTTTGGTTTATAATCCTATTAAAGAATTCTTCGACTCTGGAAAGGATAGTCGGCAACAAGCAAGAGACGGCTTCAGAGAATACGGAGCTGAAATTGGGTTATTTAAAAAGCCAACAGAAGAACAGCAAGAGCAGCTTGGAATGGAAGGAAATTCATACTATGCCCAGTTAGCAGATGGATCTTTTTATAACGTAGGAACAGACGGCGGCGCGAAGCTTCCTAATTATGGTGTCAACTTAGATGGTAAAAACGAGAGAATGACCTATGACGTTGACTGGTCAGATCCTCGAGCGGCGGAATCCGTATCGTTACTTAATCCTTTAGGTCTTATGGCTTTTGGAGATGAGTATCAGCAAATGATGGGACATCTATGGAATGCGGCCGCATCGAATACTGATAGCCTCTCCGGAATGAAGCTCAATATGCAAAAGTTTGCGGCTGATGCCGGTATTGATTATCAAACGGGGGTGAAGCTTTTAAATCAGTATAAAGACAAGGGTGAAGTTAACGGCCAGCCGTTTAGCGATCAGGATTATGCTATCTTCATGAACTCTTGGAACGAACTAATGCTGCAAACTGGGGTGCCCTACGACATTAAGGTATAACCATGGCTCTTCCAATTAGCTCACAAGGATACATTCCGAATCCTCTGCTTATACCTCAAGCGCAGCAGATGGGTCTTGACTACGGCCAGGATATTATTGGTGGAATGATTCAGGCCGCTCAAGGAACGGCCAACGTTGTTTCTACGATTCAAGACATTCAGATGAAGCCTGAAAAGTTTGAGCTCGAGAAACAAAGAGTCGCAGCTGATATGCAGGCCGAGCTCGCCCGGACTAGGATTGCCGAGTCTAATCTCCAAATTGCCCAAGATCGGGAAATCAGAATGGGGGAGCAGTTTCAGCTGCAGCAGGATTTAAGACAGGATCAGTTTAAGCTTAGAGAGCAAGAATCTGACTATAAGATTAGAAATTACGAGTCTCAAATTAAGTCAAGAAATCTTAACGACGCTGTTAAAATTTCCAAGCTTAAGGAAACTCAGCTTTTTGATAACGTAACCTCAGAATATTACGACAACGGCAATGTCGATGCCATTACTGGCTACATGGGCGACAACTCTACGCCAGCTGGCAGATCCAGGCAGTCTAAGTTTGTAAACTATCTGACTGACGAAAAAAACGCTGCCGTATCAACCGAAATCATTCAAAGAATGAAGTCGGATATTGCCTCAGAGAACGTCACTCCTCAACAAAAGGAAGTTCTAGAAAGAACAATTGAGGCAGTAAATTATAAAAATGATTTTAAGGCGCAGGCGAAACTTGCTGATAAATACAACCAAGTTTTTAATGACGACATTGGCGTTATTCCAACTAAGGGAATGAAGCTTATTCCTAAGGTCGTGAAAAACGCTACTGGAGGAGAGGACATAGAAGTTTACGAAACCGATCCAGGCGGTAAGAACACTCGCTATTTAGGAAGACGGATTGGAGACGGGGATCCGGATAAGCTAAACAAATTCTACAATGCGATCGACTCCAGAAATGCCATGATAGATGTGGTTGATAGGCGCGTACAGAAAACTAGAGAGAAGTATCAAAGCCGATCTCTTCCCCCAAACGAAGAGCGGCCGGCTAAGGAGGTTCCCCAAAGAACCCCTACTCAGCGCACTGGAAACTTGCCTCCCCCAGACGAGCAAAGAAGGGCTGTTCAGCAAACTGAGAGAGAGGTTAGGCAAAGAAGCGTTCCTTCTAGCCAGAAAATTGCTGCGAGGAATAGAAGGTTAAGAGCCTTAGGGCTTACTCCTAGGCAGGACGTTCCTCAAGACGGGAAAGAAAGGGCAATGACTAGAGATTCTTTAAGTGCCTTTAATCCTCGAGAGGAACAGATAGTTATCGGTAGGTAGAGGAAATGGCCGATGATCAATTCTTCGCAAATGAAACGTTCTCCCCAAGTAATAATGGGGGATTCGTCAGCAGCTACCCTCCAACAATCTCAGACGAGGAGGCTGAGCGGATCAAGCAGGAGCAAGGAGTCACGTTCCAGGAAGCGGCGCCAGAAGGACCCATTTCCCTTGATGCTTACAAGCAAGAACTTTCCCAGCTATTAGAGCCTGATAGTTTTTGGGAACTTCCCTACGAAGAAAAGGTCGACCAAGTTAGAAAGGTTTATCTTGGCCCAGACCTAAAGGGAGAGAGAAGCTACGTTGATGAAAACGAAGTAACTAGTTTTCATCAGCAAACTCTTGCCGACATCAGAGACTACGACGGGGTTAAGTTTGATTTTAGAGATATTGCCAGTCAAATTCCGGAACCTCCTCCTGACTTAATTAAAGCTATAAAGAATGGCTCTCCAGAAGAGATCGATAAAGGGCTCGACGAATGGGAAGCAACAACTATTCGTGGAAACAACGCCAAAGGAATTGCCTGGAAGGAGATAGCAAGCGTCGCCGAACCGCTCATTAAAGAGCGAGTTGATTTTCTAAAAAACGCTCTTAAGGCCGAAGCAGCTTATGGAAAAAATCCAGATCGTTTAGACTTTTTAGCCTCTAATATCGGGCAGGTATTTCGAAGCGGAATGGAGACTCTTGCCGGTTTGGTTCCGGGAGAGTTTGGAGACGAGCTAGCAAGAAGCGCCAGGACGGCGGAAGGAATCCCCCCTCTCCCAATTCCTGGATTAACCCAGGGGATCCCCCTTCCACCCATTGCTTCCACCTTAGAACCCGCCCCGGAATTAGACATTAAAGGACTAAAGATTAACTCCGAAGGGTTAGCCAAGGGCTTTGGCTCGAGTGCTGCTTTTATGGGAATTGGCGCCACAGGAGCCGTAGCTGGAGGGGCTGCTGGTGCCGCTGCAGCGTTAATTCCCGCTGCTGGGCGCCTTGGCTATGCCGAGGCTTACGACACGGTGTATCAGCGAACTGGGGACGTGAGAAAGGCTTCTGTCGCTGGCTGGAAGAACGCTTTCGTTGAGTCTGTCGATGCTATGGTCGATAGCGCCATTCTGTTTGGTGGTCTTAGCGCCACAATGAAAGCCATACCATATGCCTCAAAAATTAATGCTTTAGCTGAGCTCACTACGAGAGGTTACTTCGGAGAGGCTTTTAGGAACGGCTTTAAGGTCGCAGCCAAGGTTGGAATCGAAGGAGCTACGGAAGCTGCTCAGGAATTCGCAACTGGAGAGGTTCTAGCAAACGCAACTGGAGACGAGTCCCTTCGGGCTACCCCTGGACAAATGGCAACGGCCGCTATCGTTGGCAGCATTACTGCCCTTGGTGCTTCCGGATCTCCTCGGTTACCGACTTCGCCGGTTACCCAAGATGTTCTTAGAGAAGCCGGACTAGAGGCGCAGTCGGTAATCCAGGAGACTGCAACTCCACAGGCGCGGCCCATCCCAATGGGGGCGCCTACCCAGCAGGAATTTGTTGGAACCAAGGAGGAGCAGGCGAAGTTTCAGGCGGAGTTAAACCCGCAAGTAACTCCTACCGAGCCAGAAGCCGAGTCGGAAATCTCTCCTCTCAGGGAAGCCTTAGACGACACGGAGAGTAAGACATCAAACGGCAAGGATGTAACTGTCGCCGGCAAGGAATTTTCGTTCTCAAAACAGGACATCCCACTTACCGAGCTAGTGGTTCAGAAAGATATTCCTAATTTCAAGCTAGAAGCCGACAAGGAAACCGGCGTGGTTGGCGGAGAGGAAAATATATCCTCAAGTTTTAGCGATGTTTCTGGTGGCAATATTGTTGTTCTCGAAAAGGACGTAACTAGAGGTGGAGAGAAGGAGGTTCTTTCTGGAAGAAACCGATTCCGAATTGCCCAAAAGGATCCAAACAAGCAATCTATTTCCGCTATCGTAATAAAAGAATCGGAAGGTTTTTCTGTTGACGATGCAAAGATTCTTGATGCCGAATTAAACATTAAGGAAGGCCAAGGGACTACAGAAGACTACGCTAAGTTTTTTGAGCGTTCTAAGTTAACTGAAGACCAAGCTAGGAATGCAAAGCTATTTAGAAATGCCAGGGCTAGAAAAGCTTTTTCTATTGGTTCGAAAGGTTCTCCAGAGCTCAGGTCTTCCTTCTTTTCAGGAAATATTGGTGAAAAAGCTGCTGAGTTAATCTCCGAAGCAGCGCCAAACAATTCTGAACTGCAGCGATTAGGACTGCAACAGATTCAAAAAGGTAGCTCGCCAGAAAATGCTGCCAATATAGTGCAAGTGGCCAAGAGAGCTACAGGCATTGGTGGAACTTCTGTTCAGGGGGATTTGTTTGGCGCGAACGATACTGCGCTTAGAGATGCCGAAAGACTAGGAACTGCTGCTACTGAGCTTCAAAAAGAAAATAACCAAACTTTAAATGCTCTTATAGGAGCCAGGAAACTAGGAAAATTTAAGGGGCTCGAGAACCTTCCTGGCATTAACCGAGGAGTGGATATTAAAGACGTTAGAGCGGTTGATAACGAAATCAATCGGCTAGAAGTAGAAAAGGAAAGATTGAAAAACTGGTATCTCCATCCTGACCTAACAAAGCAAGTTCAGGAAAGGGCTGTCAGCGAGTTAGCGCAAAGCGGTGAGCAGTTGTCGCTTGATATTACCACACCAATTTCTCGAAGAGTGGCGCCGATTGAGCCTAAAGTTTCTACCCCAGCTCCCAAACCTTTCGGTATTTCAGCTGCAGCCGAAAGTTCCTTTGGAACCTCAGAAGTTTTTGAAAAAGCGGAAGCTTCGAGAGAAGCAGCAATTGAAGCCGGGACTCCAGAAGCTGCCCCGTTTGGAGAAGTTACTAGAACTGAATTGGTTTCTCAGGAGGCTGGGCAATATTACAAGACTTCCATGGCTGAGCAGGACTTCTTTGCAGAAAGATTCCTGGAAGGAAAAGACAGAGAGGCGCTGGCAAGGGACATCGCCAATCCTGAGACTGCCGATCCCTTAACCGGCCTTCCGGAAACAACAAAAAGCGTTGTTCTTGCCAAAATACTTGACGATATCGACACAAGACAAAGAGCAGCTGAAGCAGCTGGAGATACAGTAAGAGCTCAGGAGCTCAGTCAATTAGGAGTCGAAACGTATGTAACTTACCAGACCTCTAGAACTGGCACCGCTCAAGCTTTAGGAGTCGGGAGGCTGAATAACGAGATTCTTGGAATTACCTCAGCCGACCAGATTGTTGGCGCTGTGGAAGATATTGTTTCTTCGGGAAGAAACCTTACTCCAGAGACTCAAAAAGAAATGCTTGGCTTGTCTAACGAAGCCGATGCGATTGCTGCTGATGAAAACAAATTAGCAGAGACCGCATCGAGAGTTGAGGCCAATCAAAAGTCTTTAGAGAGACTAAGAAATAAGGTAGACGAAAAAAGAACTCGCCTTGGCGAACTTCAGAACGAACTAAAAGCCAAAAAGGATGCGCTTCAAAAAGAAAGGAATAGTCTTGCCGGAAAAGATAAACGACTAACCGATAAAGCCGAAAGAGCTATTCCTCCCTTAATGCAGGATATAGAGGTCCTCGAGAAGCAAGTAGCAGACGCACAAGAATCGCTTAGAAGAACTCAAGAGAACTTTAGTTCTATTCAAGATGCCTTGAAGTCGGATATCTCCGACCTGCGCTCCCTTAGAAGACAGCTAGAGAAACGCAAAAACGATTTAACTAAGAAGCAGTTATCTCTTAGACAAAAGAGAGCAGCTGAAAAGGAACGTTTAGTTTTCAGAACCCTTCCTAGGAGTGTCCAGGGAAGAATTAAAGCTCTTGCCGATAAGTTTGTAGCCGCTCCGAAAGGAAGTTTTATTAGGCAAGAGCTCGCTGCCGAGATGATTCAAATTGGAATCGAGGCGAGCGGAGGATTTTCTCCTCTAGAAATCGGAAACGCCATTTGGTACACAAATGCGCTCTCTGGTTTTTCCACTCAAGGAATTAGTCTCTGGGGAAACGGCATTGCCTTAATAGCTCGTTCTACTGGTTATTTAATAAGAAACCCAAAGGAAATAATCCCCTACTTTCAGGTGCTTATTGAGGCGACTGAGAAGGGAGCTGTCGAATTCAAATCGATCGTAAGAGAAGGGCGAAGTGGAAGAGGGTCCCTGGAGGGCAAGCTCACCCCAGGAAACGTTAAGGCAGCAATTGAGTATCTTCAGGAAGATAGCTCTCTAGAAATTCTTTTTGGAAGTAAACAAGGAACGTTACCAGAAAGGGTATCTAAAACTATTCAAACTACAAAATCGCGTCCAGGGACGGAAGCCACCACCGGTTTTGGAGTCGGTAAGTTTACGAACCGACTACTCAGAGGCGGAGATGCTTTTTTTTATCGTCTCGCTCATGATGCTATGGCAGCCGCAGTGTTGGCTAAACAAGCTAGACTGCAAGGAAAGACGGACGCGGAAATAGCCGACATTATCTCCGAGAACCTTTTTATGTCTGGCACTCGGGCGTCAGAAGCGTTAATACGGGCCGAGAAAAGTTTGAAAGATGCTTTTGGCGATGGTGGATACTCTCAAAACGATGTTACTAGAGGGGCTCTAGAATTGTTAGACCAACAACTTCCAGAAAATGTTCGCAACGAAGCGGATAGATGGGGAAGTCTTGCTACCTATACTCAAGAACTTAACGGTGTTTTTGGAACTTTAGCAAAGGGGGTTAAGAGCGCCTTAGAACATGCAGTGGTTCCAACGAAATACGGAGAATTGCAAGTACTTCGACCGTTTTTTCCGTTTGTAGACATCGTTGCGAACGTAGCAGAAACAGGCCTAGAGTTTTCTCCGGCCGGCATACTTAAGGCAGCCGCCCAAAAAAACAGAGCTCAGCAAATAGAGATTGGAACTAACGCGATATTGGGTTCGGCCCTGGGGGCCATTCTTTTTGGGCTAGCAAACGACAAGTCTGACGACGACGATCCTGTTATTGCTATATACGGATCTGGAGATCCTCTTCGCCCAGAAAGAAAAAATCAATTACGGCAAATCGGTTGGCGCCCTTACACAATAAAAATTGGCGATAACTATATCCCCTACCAGGAGACTCCTCTCTATTGGCTGTCAGCGTTTGGCTCTTACTTTGATAACAAACGCTGGAACTCTAAATTCGGCGAAAAGGCCGGGGAGAATTATCTAAGAATGTTGATAGGGGGAATAGGCTCCTCGTTCTTAGAACAGGGGACGCTGAAAGGTCTATCGGCTATTTTTGACACTCTTAAAGGAGAGTCCGGAAGTATGACCTCGGGGAGTGCGCAGTTTCTTGGAGTCTTCCTCCCAGGCGGCGCGATCGCGAGGGACTTAGATAGAATTTTTAATGCCCAGTTTCAAGAAGTAGTTCCCGAAGGAACATCCCCTAGAAGTCAGATGGCGCAGAACTTCGTTGGCTCTGTGTTTAAAAATTACCCCGTAGCCGGCGAGATGATTAACCGTCCACTACTTAATGGATTCGGTGAAGAGCTTTCTCCGGAAATAGAGGAGCGCTTCGGACTTATTCGCCGGTCATTAGGAACCTGGAGAAAGGACAACATCGATCCGGAATGGAAGTTTCTTGCCGAGAATGGTTTAACCTTTTCTGGCTTCGGTAGAAAAATTACCATCGGGGACATCGGGCAATCTAGCTCAGCAAAGGCCCTTAAAATGAACACGATGAGACAGCGAAGCGATACACTTGGAAGGATATGGACAGAAACCTTTACCCCTGAGGAGCGCTACGAATTTATCCAGCTGGCCGGTCCTAAGATTAAAAAGGCCATTGCCCAGGTAATGACCACGGCTGGCAATAAGAATCGGTTTGAGCTTCAGAGCGAAGTCGACAAGGCGGTTACTAAGGCAAAAAAAGAAGCTAAGATTGCTTTTGTGAACAGAATGAAAAACTGGAAGAGTTATCAGAAGCTTATTAGTGATAAAAATTAAGCTTTGACTTAACAGCTACATCAATTAATTTAACCATTATTTTCTCTGTGAGTTCGAGCTGTTGGGCCATCCAATGGAAAGTCCAGTCTCCTTTATCTTTAGTAAGAAACCAGGCTCGAGCTTCCCGTCTCTCTCTCCTATCCAAGCTATCTAAGTCCAGCCAAGCTCTTTCAATAATTGCGCAAAGAAGCCTCTTTTCTGGGCCTTCCACATTCGCTAGTTCCCACTTCTTTTTCTTGAACTTACTGGGATGCGTCATTTACCCCCTTAAGTTATAGTTAGCCATAAACTTCAAGGAGAACTACGTTATGAAAAAGCTGTTTTTTTTCTTGCTGGTCCTGGGACTCCCTTCTTGCGGCGACATTGGATCGTCTTCAACAAACGTAAATTCAGAATCACAATCGATTTTCGATCCGGTCCCAACGGACGTTACAACTGTATGCAGTATAGATGACGATGGTACCATAACTGCTTCGCAAACCATAGAGGGAGGAACCGTAAATATTGTTCCGATCTCCAGTCTTGATGATTGCAGTTTTATTACTGAATCGGAAGATGTAATTAAAGAAGCTTCAGAAAATGAAAAAGATGAACAAGTCGTGTTCGATTTGGGTGAAGGGGTTCTTTAGCCTTCTACTATTCGTCACCTCTGTAAGCGCTCAGGTCCCAGACGGCATCCCTGATCCTACGGGTAAGTTTGTCCCAACAAATATTTGTTACCAATCTTTTAGCGGCCCTACGTGCGAGACGTTCAGCGCGCCGGAAGTCTCTAAAGACATTAGTGCCGTAAAAGCTATCGTCGCTTCCCCGAGAGACATTAGCCGTTCCTTCGATAATCTCCCTAACTATGGTCTCGCTAAGTTCCATTGGTGGTTATTCTCTCAAGGTATCCACAGAGCTCAAAGAGAGTATGCGGAATGCGTTGCTAAAATAAGTGAGTTACAACTTCTTCAGGGGGAACCTCTTATTGATTCTCCTGACGGAGTAGATTATCCAGGGATCGTGGCGATCAAAGAATATGAGATCCCTTTCGAGGCCATTCAAAACATCTCTGGACCTGACAGACCTCCAAGTCTTAGAGACGCCATCGAACACGTCAAAGCAGCGGTAGCGACATTGAACATTACGGTTGCTGCTGTTTTTAATTGCCATCAAATCTTGGGACTCAAAAGACAAGCCACAAATAGCTATCTAAGCGACCTTAGAGCCAAGGCTCTTTGCAAAAAGAAAAAGAAAGGGCGCTAACCTACGGAGTCGATAAGACAGCTTCCGGCTCCGGGCTTGGCTCCGGCGTCGCCGTTCCGAATAGTCCGGCCAAGCCTCTCCCTTGCTCGCCTTTTTGTTTAAGCTTTGTGGAGTTCTCGACTGTTTGTCCATCGCCCCACCCAAAGTTAAGACCTAGATACATCGAGCCGCAGCCCAGAAGAGTAAGTGACAGGGATGTGAAAATAAACAAGAGTCTTATTCCGGAATTCATATTCTTGCTCCGTTATCGTTTCTTTTTAGTGCCACGTTTCTTTGATTGACTAACCGCAAAGCCAAGGGACCTGCACCTCTTAGGGTCTCCGCCTTTAGCTATGCAGGCTCTCTCAACGTCTAGTTTTTGACGCTCTTGAGCTGGATTTAAACGAGGTTTTTTCTTCGGCATCTCACTTCTTCCCGGCTGATGTCATCCAAGACACTGCTTCTGATAGCTTTAGAACCGCTTGTTTTATTTTCGGATCATGCGACGAAGCTAGTAGTTTCTTAACTGCGTTTGTCTGGTCTATAAGGCCAGATAAGGTTTTACTAGAAACCACAGGAGCTTCTAACTTTGGCGGAGGAGGAGGTGTTCTAAGTCTTGGAGAGTTCATTTTCGCTAAATCGTTAGACAGGTTTGTAATTGAATTTGTTTTAATCCGCTCAAAAAGTTCTTTTGTTTCCTCGATGGGAACGTCTTCTTCTATTTCTCCAAACTCTTCAAAATTTTCTTCTGCGATATCTGGCATGTCATTCTCCTGTTAGACCTTCTTGAATATCTTTGCATTTTGCCATCACCTCTCCAATTGCTCGGTTGATAGTTATGACGAGAAACCGTCTAATATCCTTAGACATCAACCTTTCGGCGGCGTCACCAATAACCAAAGGAGGAATCTCTGAAAATTTCTCCACCAGATTTTCTGCTTCCTCAAGGAGAGCTTTAGCTTCTTCGGTTTCGGAGTTTATCATCCACTCTTCTCCCTGTATGATTCTGTTTAAATTCTAAAGAAGTCCTTTTATGAAGGATGGGCGCAACGTCTCCAGTCTCCGTTACTTGCTTACAATATTCTAAGTTATAGAGATCGTGAACGCCATCTGCAAAGTTGCAACCGGCTAGATGGGACGGAACCACAAGGGACGGATAGGCCTCGGCACCGTATTTGTGAGGTTTTATAGCCTCCCTCCAAAGGGTAGTTGTAGAGTTGGTATTAAAGAACTTGTAATTATCGAACCAATAGAATGTTCCAGAGTAGTGCCAAAAGCTCCCTGGAGGAAAGTGGGGGAAGATTCCGTAGCGTTTAAAGGGGCCAACAGTAACGTAGCCTGCCTCAAAAAGTCTTTCTATCTCTGTGAGATTCTCGAATACGTGCTTATAGCAAGCTTCGGTCCAGAGACTCACAGCTTGATTATTTTTGTGAGTGACTCCCTTTGTGTGCGCGTACAGAGTGATAGGTCTCTCTGTGATCCCTCTCTCTGTCCATCCAAAGGTTTCAGCCTTTTTGAGCAGAGGAAGAAGACTGGCACTCTCTCTAAGCTTTAAGTCATTTTGAACGAAAATAACTTCATCAAACAAATCCTTTAAATCTGCCGATATTTTCAACCACCCTGGCAGTGCGCCTCCCTGGGCTATGGCTGCAATCTTTGTCCCGTCTATCTTCTTAATATGTTTTTTTAGGAGCTTGATATTTTCAAGCCAGGAGCCAATTGGTGTTATGTGGTAAAGAAGATGCCGTTTCATTGCATTAAAAACATATAACTTCTTGCGTCGTCGCCCAACATGCTAATGAGCACACTAAAATTCTTGTCGTCCATTTCCCAATCAGTAGTGTCGGTATGGCCTCGGCCGATGCCTTTTCTACCTGGCATTCCTTTTATTCCCACGACCATTCGGCTCCCAGGGAATAGCTTAGTTTTGAAATTAAACTTCTCCATCATTGACCAAAGGGCAATGTCGTATAAAAACTTATCATCCTTAATTACCTTAAGAACATACGGAAGTACTTCTTTTCTGATAACCGTTTGACAAAGCGCCGCATGTCGATAATTCCGGACAATCTTATATTTCCGGTCGTTTATGTTGTAGAAAAAAGCTTGATTCTCTCCGACTCCATCAAGGTCATCCTGCTCGAGAGTGTCAATCATTTTCTCGAGATAGTCCCTGCGGTAGTAATCATCGTCTTCGATAAAAGCTACATATCTGGTATCTACTTGAGACAAGGCGGCCTGAAGATTCCTCCCTTGGGAGTTCTCCCCTTCTCTTCTTGGTTGAGGGCGAATAACAGTGTCGGCTAAATTGATCCTTGTCTCATGGAGACCATCGTCAACCACAACCCATTTAAAGTCCTTAAAGGTTTGGTTTCCTATCCACTTCTCGCAAAGAGCAAAAGCCTCCGGCCTGTCGCCTGTCGGTGTAACAAGAGTCATAAGAGGCTTTGCCATTACGAGAGTCCTTCAGGAGAATCTTTTTGAGTTTGCTTAGACTGAACAATGGCCGTAGCTTCCTCATGAAGATTGTGGAGATGGCCCATAAGTTCTTTAGCTACATCGAAAAGACTTTTATATATCTGAACGTTACAGAGGATGGATACCTGCTGACTGCCTTGATAAAGCTGCCGAAAGCAGCCTTCTAACTGGGCTTGAATTGCTCTTCCCTCCGATTCAATCTCCGTCCACCGCTTTCTTGATGGCTCGTCTAGCAGTAATTCGTTCATTGTGTACTCGTTTAAGCTGAGAAAATCTTTCTTCCAGTAGTCTGACATAAACATGGTAGTCCGGCTCCGACAGCTTCCAGCAATCTGCGATAAAGTCAGTCGCTACGTTTTTACGTTTCACAACCTCTTTAGTCTCAGCGTCAACCTCTAGAAGATACGCTGTTAGCTTTCTCTTTATAGGCTTAAACCTTCTGGCTTCAAGCACCTTTCTCTCTCGTCTATACCAGCTAAGTATCTCCTCCTTAGTCTCAGGTCTCCGGCTTAGTAGCCATTCCTTTGTCGGTAGGTAGTTAAATACCGTCCGTCTAGGAAGCGCCAAAGGTGACCCCTCTGGCGCCTTTTCACTACGTGAGCTCGTCGGCTTCATCGAATTCTTCGGTTTGAGAATCTATATAAACTTTTACCTTCGTAACCGCCGATTCCTCGTCGTCAAATAGCTCCGACTCGTCGATGTCATCCTCAAAATCCCCCTCAGGATTTGACGATCCCTCAAAGCGCTCTCCCGTCTTAACCTTCTGAATGTTCTCGAGGTTAAGAGAAATGCCCTTAACGTTTTCAGTTTTCTTCTTACCGTTTACGATCATCAAAGCCGGTCGCTCGTAAGCAAAAGCCGAAAGGGATTCGCGAACAAAGTCTCCTGCTTTTATGTCATCCCCATCCTCAAGAGGCTTTCTGTCTAGCCCAATAATTCCAGGTTTACGCTTCGACTTGGCGGTAAAGTAAATC
>CAZJXY010000005.1:0-24899 GCA_964549925.1 uncultured Bdellovibrionales bacterium
CTAAATGAACTCATCTTAAAACCTCAACATTGGCCCGCGCACAGTTTTGAAGGAATTCATTAGTGTGTAGGAGGTTCGGAGGGGTGCCGGCCGCTTCGGCAAACATGAAACGCTTGAATCCATAAACTAACTTGTTCAACGCTGATGGAGCCTGACCAATAATCGAGCCCCGAGCTTCGGGTAAGTTAGAATCAAAGACGAAAATGGGGGAGATTGAGTGACGCCGTAATTGATCAGTCAGGCTGTTTAGGCGGCGCAATTCCGCTGACCCGGACAATCTTTGAGGGTTTACAAACAGCACTACATTTCTAACTTTGGCGCCTTGGTTACTTACTGAGGCAAGTTCAGTTAACTTTAAAACTAATTCCGAAAGGTCTGAATTGCTTTCTCCCCAAGTCGAATCAATTAAAAGCCGCAATCCATCTGCTGCGGTATGGGCTAGTATCGGAGGCAGATCGTTTCCTGCAGCGGAATTTTCACACGAAAACTGGATCTGTAACCCCAGATCTTCAAGCTGAAGTAAATATCGATATGCAAGACGTGCTACAGCATCATCTTCCTGCCTAGCAAGGGCAAAGACCACAACCGTTCCCTCTGGAGTCATGGCTGGCTCGGGATGACGAGAGAGCAATTCTCCGGTCTTTGAGAATATTTTCCAGAGGATTCTCCGCATTCCGTCAGAGGGATGGTAGGCTTTGATTTCAAAGAGATCCCCACTTTTTAACTCTTGACTCGAAAGAGCGTCCCCGCTTCTTTCCATTGAGCTATAAACTGGAAGCGCTCTGGACTCAATCTCCGCAGGGTAAATCGTGAAAGAAGCAGCTGAATTGGGAACTACCCAGCGCATTGAGCAGAGTGTGAAGAGATCGGTAAGTTCAGCTTCTATTTTCAAAATCTTCCAAACTCCACGGTGAGGAAAGGTAATTTCGATTGGAAGTGTGCGCTCGTTTAGCTCATACCCATAAAGCCAGTTATCAGGAATTTCCACGCCTGGATGTTCCCAGCGCGCTCGAAACGATAGCTTGAATAAGGCGGGGATTCTAATTGGGGAAGTGCGAATAATGAAATTCAATCGAGATTGCGATAGCAGCGGCCCAGTAGGTGGAAAAATCTCAATTCTCAACGATCGTTTAATTCGGAAAAAGAACCAAATTAGGATTATAGTCATGAATCCCAGGAGACCAAGAGCGGTCCCGCCAAGTGCGCTTGCAACTAAGTCTAAAGAGCCTTGACCCAGCACGATCACAAGATAGATCGATCCCAATAAGATCAATGTCCCACGGGCGGTAAAAGGCCATAGGCTCGTTCTAGTAATCATATAGCAATTTGACCACGAATGGCCGTCAGACCACAAAGGTGTTTGAACCTCTAAACTCCAACCAGGCCATGTTTTATCGCGTAGCGAATAAGGTCAGCGTTGGACTTAAATCCAAGCTTCTTTATAACTCTAGCCCGGTGCGTTTCAACTGTGCGCGGGCTTATGAACAGCCTTTTAGCGATGATTCGATTAGGTAACCCCTCAGCCAAGAGGAAAAACATCTCACGCTCTCTCGGGCTTAAAAGATCCAAAGGATCCTGCTTACTTTCAGTCTTTTCAGCGCTGTCCCCTAGGAGTTTCGGGTCGATATGTTGGAACTGTTTGGATAAGTAAAACTGACCGCAGCTTGCGCTTCGAATCGCAGCCAGAAGTTCGCTTGGGGAGCTATTTTTTGCGACATAACTAAAGGCGCCGCCGGCGATGGCCTGCTTTACACGTTGCTCATCGTCATACATGCTGAGCATCATAACCTTGGTTGGTAAGCCTCTACGCTTGATCTCATATAAGACGTCTAAACCACTTCGACTGGGCAACCCAATGTCAAGGATTAGAAGATCGGGATTTGTTTCATTTACCACCTTGAGAGCGGAAGTCGCATCCTCAGCTTCGCCTACAACTGTAACGCCCTCAAATGAATTTATAATCGACTTAATTGCATGGCGGACAAGGTGATGGTCATCCGCTAGCACCACTTTGACAGTGCCCGTGGAGGGACTACAAATTTTCCCGGCCAATGAGTTTCCGGCTATTCCGCCTGCTGACATTCCCTCACACCCTGCACTCATATTACTCTGTTAGAAAAATAGTAACCGCATATTTTAAGAGCCAGTACCTTTCAATCAAGTATGACAAAAAACTAAGAGCGCATAACGAAACGAAGAGCAAACACGCTGATTGATTCCAGGGCCTGCAACACTTTCATTTTGTTCCGCGCTCTACGATGGGATAGCATTCCCATCGATGCCTGCGGATGATAACTGCATAACTGCTATGGAGTCAAACAGCAAATTGATTTCGCCCTTTCTTGCCGCTCTAACCACATCAGGACTGGTTTGCGGATATGGAGATATGGATCAAGCTAAAGATTTTATGCTTGACACCGTCTATCGTCCGTTACGAAAGGGGATGTTTTTGGCGGCATCGGACCAGTTTGTCAGCACCTCTAATTTAAGAATTAAACAACCAGTGATTCCACTGCGGTTTGTTCACTTATTAGACCCATCCCCGCTTTCGATTAAATTAGAGCCCTCAGAGAATATAACATTGGCCTCGCAGTTAGGAATCGAGGAGGAACTGCTTTCAGCGCTTAATTTGGTCTGCGAGAAATATTGTATCGTTTGTGATCAAGTTATTAGTAAGCCTCCTATTGCCTCTGAGTCTTCGTTTGATCAGTTCTATCGCTCGCTGAAATTTTCCGAGGGAGATGCCTTGATTTTCGGTGTAGGTGGTGCAAGTGAACATCAAATAACGCTTGCAACCTATCTTGAAATGTTTGGAAGTGAGCGAGTAGTCTATAAACGTAAGTTGCTCGCTCGTAACTCAATTGCCGCTCTGCTGGATAAGCCACTCGATCAAATTCCTGAGAGCGAAGATTTGTTTATGGTTGTTGACTCTTACTCACTCCCTCTCAGTTCGGACTCGCATAAGCAGATTGTAGGCTTTATTCAAAATAATTCTCATTCTCGCTTGAGTCGGACGGTCATAGCGCACTACTCGCATGCCCAAGATAAAGTAATTGAGTTGATCAAACTTGGAATAGCCGCAAACTGTAAAAATTGCGGCTCAGAGTTAGTCTTACCGAGAGCTCTAAGTCTTGAAAAGTTAGTAGGTAATCAGCCATTTGCAGGAATTTTAGATGGTGATGTTAGCGATCTATCGCGCAGTGTCTCACTCGATGGTACGGAGCCACCTATAAAATCGCGGCTAAATTTATTGGAGGAGCTTGGATTAGGACACTTGAAGCTGCTTAAGTTTGGGTCGCACATGGGAGTCGAGGAAGTCGTGCTCCTCAAGGTTTACGCTCTATTAACAGCCGAAGTAAGCGACATTCTCGTAATAGTTGACCAAGCCTTAGATGTTTTGACAAAGCAGCAGCAACGGTTGGCTCTCAATTTGCTCGAGAAAGTTTCAAAGAGCTTAAAATTGACAATCGTTATTTTGTCTAATCAGTCGACGGTTATTGATCGAGTTAGTTCGAGGTTTGAGTTTGGAGTTAAGCATGCAACAGGGGCAAGTTATTCCGAACCCGTCTCAGTTAGGTCTTCCGGGCGAACACCGAATAGCGCCAGCACCATAACGTTCAATAGAGACCTGCCCGAGCGAGGTAAGTCTGAAATCGAGATCTCCTTGAACTCCTTTGTCGCCTTTGAGAGTACAGAGCCGCTGAGAGTGGGTCGGTTTTTTAGGGAGGCCTTGATTCCATGGTTGAAGGGAGAGAAGGTTTTATCTGGTAGCATTAGTCAGCCGGCGCCGCTTGGAGCAGTGCACCACTTTTCAATTCTTGATCAGGATTCAAATTTCGCCCGATCGGTGCTTTCGATTTGCGGTGCGGAGAATGATTTTGCCAAGGCGATCTTTCAAGGCAGCAGGGCGAGGATGATCGGCTTAACCGAAAAGGACCTGGTGCTGTCAAAAACCCGATTTCGGTGCCCGAATTGTGCTGGCATGGGAGTTCATTTTGTAGGCCTTGATGGGCATATCGGTAAGGTCTCTGATTTGGTGCGTTTTGGCTCTTCAGACCTTATAGCGAGTGGCTCGTTCATCGAATGTCACCAGTGTAATGGCCGAGGTTATCCACCCGAGTTCCTCTCGCTTAAGTACCGCGGTCAGACCCTTGGGGCAATCCTACACAAGCCGCTTTGCGACATCGTCCCAATATTTACTGGTGATCGGAGATTTGATCAGTTGCTTTCCGTTCTTGATCAGATGGCTCTATCTGGGCTGAGGCTCGGTGAAAGGGGATTTAACTTGAGCCGCTCGCAATATTTTAGAATTCGCCTGGGCGCGGCTCTAGCTAAAATTAGCTCAAAAGCTTCTGGCTCGAAATCGCACTACTTGATCTTAGAGCATATTTTTAGTTCACTCTCGAGAGAACAAGTACAGCCGATCGCGAAGTTACTTCAGCGCTTGGTTGATTGCGGAGCATCGCTCTTTTTGTGTGATAATAATTGTCTGATTTTGGAATCAGCCGATAATATTGTATGCTTGTAGGGTTCTAAATTTCACGGAGTTACAGTTCTTATGAAACAGCGCATGGCGGAACGTTGGGGGAGACGAAAATTTCTGGTGCCAAATGCAGTCACGGTGGCAAACATGTTTTGTGGCTTTTTGGCTATAATTTACGCTGCCACAGATAGGTTCCAACAAGGAGCATACGCTATAGGTATCTCAATACTGTTGGATGGATTGGATGGGCGAGTTGCAAGAAGATTAAATGCCACTTCAAAGTTTGGATTTGAAATGGACTCATTTTCGGACTTAATCTCCTTTGGATTCGCACCGGCTCTATTAATGTATCACTGGGCCTTTCAGCCCATGGCTGATGAGTTTGGAGTAGTGATTTGCTTCCTTTATGCAACATGCACTGCTGGTCGACTCGCCCGTTTCAATGTAACTGATCCGGGGATCAAGAATTTCCAAGGGATGCCGACGCCGGGTGCCGCCGGCGCAGTCGCAGCGATCGTACATACCGCGCCGCATGTTGATCCGTCATGGACCTTTGTGCTGCTGGGATCGGTGGTGATGCCGGCGCTTTCGTATTTAATGGTCTCGCAGATCGAATTTTTTAGCGTGAAGCGTATTAAGATAGGAGAGGTTACCAAAGGGATGATCGCCTTTCTCGCCACAATGATTGCGCTAATTTGGTATAAGAGTCAGGTTGGTTTTATGATCTTGGCTATTATTTACGCTTCAAGCGGGCCGATAGGAGTTTATTTAAAGCGCCGTAATCTTGAAAAGAGTGCAGCTGAAAGGAGTTCCAGCAAAGACCCCGAGCCCACGCCCTCGCTGCATTAGAGCTTAGGCAGCGGCTTTAAGCTTCATTGTATAGATATTAATTGGGGTAAAATTTAGCCAAACAATTTTTCGAGTCGTTGGGCAGGATGAGTTTAGTTGATCAAAGAACTTCTCAATCTGCTTCATTCTTTTACGACGCTTGCTAGGAGCCATAACCATATTCAATTCGCGAAGCGCCAAATATTCGAAGAAACTAAGATAAGTATTTTCATGACTGAGGCGCTTTAATTTTTGGAAAATATCCTGAACTATTTCAAGGGTCAGGTTATTAAATGGAATGGCGCAGATTATAGTATCAAAAGTTTTCTCCTCGGGTAGATCTTGCACCGGCCCTTCAAAAAAAGTGATTCGCTCGCGATGCCTAATAAAATGCGGATTGCTTTCTAGACCCGCCTTTAAGGCTTTCATCATTCGCGGGTTAATCTCGCAAAGAGTTAGGCTGTCATTGTCACGCATGTCGGAGAGGATGCGGCGAGTAACAGAACCTGTTCCCGGGCCGACTTCCAAGATTGATTGCGGACCAGAGGCGCTTCTAATTCGTGAAGTCAACGCCTCGGCAGCGAAACGTGAACTAGGGATCACTGATCCAGTGGTCTCAAACGCCCGCAAAAATTCCTTAAAGAAAACGGTGCTCTCTTTGATCATAATTTTCATCAGCCAGCTAAATAATACTAACCCGTGCTCTAGCTTTAAGCCAAAAGCGACTCGGTTAAAAGAGTCGCAAAACATGTCCCAATTAGGTTATTAATAGTATATAACCTCAGGTAGCAATATTCATTTGTTCGGTAATTTGTTGAGATTGCTTAATATTTTGGTGCTATAATTTATGAATGGGTCAGCGTTGTTACCTCCGAAATGGGCTAAATTCAAACAGTACTTTATCTCAGAGAGGGGGTGCGGGTTCTCCTTGGATATTAGTCGCATGAATTTTGACCCGACCTTTTTGACCCAGATGGATGCGAGGATAAAGCTCGCGATTTCCAAGATGGCTGAACTGGAAAAAGGTGCGATCGCAAATCCGGATGAGAACAGAATGGTCGGCCATTACTGGTTGCGCACACCGGAATTGGCGCCTTCAAAAGATCTAACTAAAGCTATAACTGAGACGCTTTTCGACTTGGAGGCTTTTGTTGGGGCAATCCATCAAGGAAAAATTCAGAGCGAAAGGGGCACTCGTTTTGAATATCTTCTTTCAGTCGGGATAGGCGGCTCAGCTTTAGGGCCGCAGTTTGTTTCGATGGCTCTCCAGGATAGCGCTCCTAAAGTTAAGGCGTTTTTTATCGATAACACCGATCCAGATGGAATTATCCGTACTGTTGCCAAGATCCCAAATTTATCAAAGACCTTGACGGTGGTTATTTCAAAGTCGGGCGGAACCAAAGAGACCCGGAACGGAATGTTAGAGGTTGAGGCATTATACAAGGCCAAAGGCTTAAACTTTGCAAAGCACGCGGTCGCGGTAACCGGTGAGGGTAGTGAACTTGATAAGCACGCCATCGCTCAAGGTTGGTTGAAGCGCTTTCCGATGTGGGATTGGGTCGGTGGTCGAACCAGTGAACTAAGCGCGGTGGGACTATTACCAGCTGCGCTGGAGGGATTTGACATTAAGGCGATGCTTAAAGGTGCCGCCAGCATGGATGAGTTGACCAGGCGGCCTGAAGTGCGGAAAAATCCAGCAGCGATGCTCGCTTTGATGTGGTACCACGCCGGGGAGGGCAAAGGCTTAAAGAGTATGGTTGTTTTGCCTTACAAAGATCGGTTTGAGCTACTAAGTAAGTACTTGCAGCAACTTGTGATGGAGAGCGTTGGTAAGGAGAAAGATCTCGACGGAAAGGTTGTAAATCAAGGGTTAGCCGTTTATGGCAATAAAGGCTCGACTGACCAGCACGCTTATGTGCAGCAGTTAAGAGACGGGATTAACAACTTCTTTGCGGTGTTTATCGAAGTACTAGAAGATTTCTCTTCGCAGACTAAACAGGCACCTTTGTTTGTCGAAACGGATGTGACTAGCGGTGACTACCTCAATGGATTTTTGCAAGGGACAAGAACTGCCTTATACCAAGGCGGAAGAGAGTCGGTCTTGATTACAGTGCGACGAGCCGATGCTTTTGCAATCGGGATGTTAATCGCGCTGTTCGAGCGAGCTGTAGGATTGTACGCCAACCTGATTAACGTAAACGCCTATCATCAGCCAGGTGTTGAGGCAGGTAAGAAAGCTGCAACTGAGGTACTAAAGCTTCAATGCGGGATTATTCAACATCTAAAATCTGGAAAGCAGGGAGGCACGGCCGAACAAATTGCTCAGGCGATCGGAGTTTCAGATAAAGTCGAGAGCGTTTTTCTCACTCTAAGGCATCTGGCAGCGAATGGTCGAGTGAAGGTTATTCAAGGCCAAAGCGAGTTAGAAGATCGCTATTCAGGGTAGCCGGTTTATCGGCTCCAAGCGTAGTGTGCCACTGCTCAATCAGAGCTAATCGTTTTTCTTCAAACGATTTGTAGTATTCACCCCACTGATTGTGAGTTGGGATGGCAATCTTGGATGTTACTAAATCTAGATGAGACTTTAACGATGGAGCGACAATTGCAAGCTCCGCATACCCCCATTGAGCAACGATTAATGTTAACGCAATCCTGACTATGAATCTTTTCATACCTGCACCTCCGAAACACACACTCCTATGACTTCGGCTGATAGGTCGTATTTAGTAAGATTTCGTAGCAAAGATTTTTAGAAAAGCCGGTGCTTAGTTTAGAGACTTAGCCCAGTCCTCTTTGGCGATCCTTCGAATCTCTAAGCTTGATAACGGACTTCCCGCTAATGGTTTGGAACCATTTAGGATTATTGCGCCAAAATCGCGTGCCTCAGGGTTTAACGCAAAGTAATTTGAAGCCGCCTGCTCAAATGCGAACTGCTTTATTCCAGCGGAGTCTTCGTTTAGGTCAGCTTGAGGGTATGGCAGGGGATGGATTCCTCTAAAAAGAGCCACGCCTTGAAGCTTTGTCCAATCAGTTGAACAGGAGTAAACAGGAACTCTTGCGCGATGCTTTGCAATTAGCCGCGGGGCATCGATTGAATCACTAGCTAAAATTACAGCGTGAATCCCCGACCCAAGAGTAGCGGCAGCCGCGCTAAGAGCAATTACCTCCTCATCCTTACATTCAAATTTCTCTCGACCCGGAATGATCTGTTCATGGGATTCGTAATCAAAATCTTCATCTCCGGCGGTTGCGGCGCGTGCCATAATGCCGACTGCCTCAGAGGGAAACTTGCCGATGGCTGTCTCTTCAGAGAGCATCACGGAATCTGCTCCGTCAGAAACCGCTCTTGCAACGTCGTTAACTTCAGCACGGGTCGGATTTTCGCTATTTTGCATGGAAAGCAGCATATGCGTTGCGACGGTTACCGGCACTCCGTGCCTTAATCCGGCCTCAATTATTTTCCGCTGGGCTGATGGAACATGCTCAATTGGGATCTCAGTGCCCAAGTCACCTCGCCCAACCATTAGAGCATCTGAGGCCTTAGCTATTTGATCAAGATTTTGTAGCGCAACTTTTCTTTCGATTTTAGCAACGATTGGGAGAACCTTGCCGCGTTCTCGCATCTCTTCCCGCAACTGTTCGACCTCGTCAGCCGAGCGGACAAACGAAAGAACCACGAAATCGACGCCATTTTTTAACCCCCAGTCCAAGTCTCGAAGATCCTTTTCAGTTATCGCCGGGAGGGATACACCGGCATCTGGCATCGCTATGCCTGCCCTCGATCTAACCACACCTCCTCTTATCACTTCAGCTCGAACACCATCGGCCTGTACTGCTGTTACCAGTAATTCAAATTTTCCATCGGAGAGAAAGAACTTAGATCCTTCTTTCAGAACTTGCTGCGGATGGAAAGCTTCGGTGGTAAGCGTTGTATCATTACTTTTCGCACTTGATGCATGTTTGAGCAAAACTAATGTTCCAGGATTTAGAGTAATCTCCCCATTTGGGAAATCGCTTAAGCGAAGTTTAGGGCCACAAAGGTCTTGCATAATGCCGACAGGCACTCCAAGTTCCTTGGAAACTTTCCGAATACGGGTTGCTGCCTCCGCGTGAGTCTCGTATGTCCCATGGGAAAAGTTTAGCCGAAATACATTCGTCCCTGCTCGGATTAGTTCAGCAATTTCAGCTTCACTACTAGATGCTGGACCAATAGTTGAGATAATTTTTGCAAGGCGGGTGATCCGCGCGAGGGACTCAGTAGGTGAAAGTGTGGAGTTTTGAGAATCCGGGCTAGTTATGCCGGCGAGCTGTCTGCTACCCCCTTCAACTGAACTAGTTAATGCTTGGTCCATCATAAAGTATCTATAATAATAGTATTACTTCGATAAAACTTAACCTAACCGTATTTGAGTAAGACGTTTCTCGGTGTTAGACTTTACCCACGAAACAACGTAGGGGGTTAATATGATTAGTATAAAGGCGATAGGGGCGACAGTGCTTACCGTCGCAGCAGCTGGCTGCGCCGGACCGCAGAAGAATCCAGATTTATCCGAGTTAGATTTGAATGCGCTTCGCGTACCCTCGCCAGACGCCGTGGAGCAAAATCAACAGCAGCCAGCAGGGTCCGAGCTGGATCTTACCAGATTGTCCACCGCAATGCCGGTGGGTGTTTTAGGAAGCCAGCCTAGTTCGAACCTCTCTCCCCAACTGATTTCAGCTCTAACCCAAGTCAAAATTCGCCGTGATTCTCAACTGGAATCGGCGAGAGGTTTTAAGCCCACCATTCACCCCGAAGGCATCCTCGAGGGCTTGATCCTTACACTCGCCGGTGCTGCTAGTCGGCGATAACGTCAAATTGAAAGAGTTAGACTAAATCCGTAGCCACTAGCGACAAGGTGATCAGAGTCGTGAAGATACGGATCATCATATTGAGAAAGACTTCCAAGTTCAAACTTGCAATGAGCCTTTCCCCAACTACCATCATAGATAGTCGCCCACGATGAGAATGTTACAGTCGAGCCAAAGTCAAATGGATCATATGGTTTAGGCTCAGCCAAATTTAGCTCCTCGGTAAGTGAAAGAAATCCTCCACCTGCGCCGCCGCCGCCGGTACCTGTGCCTCCACCAGAATATCCTGGCACATTATGCAAAAGTCCAAACATTGCACCGGGAAAAGGCGCTGTTGTGCCGATCGCGGCTAGCTGAATGGCAGCCTCCTGAATCATTATGTTTTGCTGCTTGATTGAAATTAGACCCTTTTGTACAGCGGTTGCGAGTGCACCCGTGAGGACGTTCATTACACAGGCGTGGTCATCAAAGTCGCACCAGATTACTTCTTGCGGTCCCACCTGATTTGCTTGGCGAACTGATGGTTGGCTATAAGTCAGCGGCCCGGCGAAGGCCGATGTTATGAACGAAGAGATTAAGATTAAAAGCGATAAAGCGATTGCCCCAAAGCGCTTATATAGCGCTACCCCCCGAAATTTCATGCGTCCCTGCTCCTGACAAAAAACCTTCAATCCCCGTAAACCCCGTGTGTACGAAGACTCGGGCCCAATTACTTATGCGACCCGAAATAGTTATGCTGCTTCAGTTTGTCGATGTAGCTTGAGTTACTTAGGAGTGCTTGGAGTATGCAGTAAACATATGGAATTAATGCAGTATCTCTTACCAGTTGGAGGAGGGCCGTCGTCAAAAACGTGGCCTAAGTGGGCGCCGCAGCGGCTGCAGCGAACTTCGGTTCGAACCATCCCGTGAGAGCTATCCGAGTGATAGTCGATCAGACCAGGTTTTAATGCTTCAAAGAAACTTGGCCAACCTGTGCCTGAGTCAAACTTTGAGCCTCCGTCAAATAACTCCTGGCCGCAACAGAAGCAACGATAGGTTCCGGGTTTTTTAAAGGCGCAGTATTGTCCGCTAAAAGGACGTTCCGTGCCAGCACCTCGACAAACGGCGAGTTGCTGCTCAGAGAGAACCGAGCGCCAATATTCGTCATCCTTTGCTTTCCAGTCGACTTTATCTGGATCGATTCCCTCTAAATGCCTAGGAACGACATCTGTCACTGTATTTTGAGCAGTCTCTTTCTTTTCAGGATTTCCCATAGCTGAACTAATAATCAAAAAGATTAAACAAAGAGTCAACAAAATCAGGGCAATTCTGGAAGGAGACATGTTGAATCAATATTAACCAGTTTTGTCTAGGAGCACCATAACCGCGAATTTAACAAAAAAGCCAGCAACTTTTTAATTAATCCGGCGATCACCATTGGGGAGATCGGTGATCATTAGGGAGACCGGTGATGAGGCCAATTGAGATAGTGAGCATAGGCGCTCTTTTTATTGCGACAATCGTACAGCCGCAAGCGGATGCATATGCCCTTTCAACAAAGCCGAAGGCAGCCAAGAAATCGGAGCCTCCAAGTTACAAATTGACCAAATTAATTTGCGAGGACCCTATCGGAACGTTTGAAGTTTCAGCCAAAACGAGGCTCAAATTCGTTAGCGTTCGTGTTCGAAATATCGGCCAATTTGAAGCTAGGAAAGTACGGGTGTTTGTAGTCTTACCGAACAATGAAATTCGAAAACTATCGGGCCCAAGCTCAATTCGGGAAGGTAACGCGGCTCGATTTGAGCGATCAATTTCTCAACTAATCGGTAGTGCGCGAAAGTTGAAAAGTTATGTTGAGTGCGATAATTGCTACTAGCCCTAACCAGTTTGTCTCAATCGTGCATGTGCTTCGTGCTTAGGCATTGACTCGTGTCGTACCGCCACTAGCACTCTAATCGATGGGTTCCGCTACAGCTGTGGTAATCCGATCTCGCTAGCCGCACCCTCTCGGTAAGTCGGAAATTGTAACTTTAATCCCAGAGCTTCTCGCAAAAACTTTGAGCTTACTCGCTGGTTGGAAACCATCGTGTGAAGTCCTCTCCGTTTAGCCTCCTCAATCGAGATCGATACCGGAAAGGGCAAATTAAACTTACTGCAATAGAAATTGACTAGATCAATTGATCGAGCTGGTTCAGCGTCAGAGACACAGATGACCTGAGGTGGTTGAGGAAGACTGATTGTCATTACTATGGCTCTCGCTAGATCTTCTACATGAATTCTATTACTCCAACGCTCCCCATTCTCGATCAGGGGGTACCTTCTTTCCTTTAGTGAATGCCCAATTCCTCTTCCCGGCCCGTAAATCGCAGGGATTCTAAGGGTAGTAAAGATCTTAAAATTGTTACGATATATTTTTTCAAATGCGACTCGCGCCCTTGGTCGTTCAAGCGCCGCCTTGCATGGAGTATGTTCATCTACCCATGAGCCATCCTCAACTCCGTATACTCCGGTGGTACTAAGATAGATTGCTCGCTCTAGCGCGGCCAAAGTAGAGATGCGAGCCCCTGCCTCTTCAACAAACGCGTCCGGGGAGGAGAAGTCCTGGGGAGGGATGCTGTCTATCACCAAGCTTAGCGACTCGTATCTTTTTAGAAGTGAACTTATGCTGCTCGAATCAGTTGTATCGACTAGCTCGGAAAGCCAACCGAGACCACGCCAGGCAGTGACTGTCTCGGCGCTTCTACTGGTAATTATAAAAGAGCCGGAAGGTAGTAAAGCAGCCACCTTCTGCAGCACGTATCCTCCGCCAAGCAAAAGAAGCGATGGTTGTTCTTGAGACATCTATAAGTTACTAATAAATTATGTTTAGGCTACTTTTAACCCTACTCTTCTTTTTTGTCACCTCGTCGGTGCAAGCCGATGACTTTGACGATATCTTTGCTCCGCGAGAGAAGTTAAAGCCAAAGAGGTTAGGAGCAAATGCCTTTGTAAATGATCCTCAGTTCGGTTCGATCTCCTCTCAGTTTAAGGATTTAAAGAGCAATCTTGGCATTCGGTATGTGCGAGTATTATTTGCCTGGAATGACCAAGTGCAACCGACACCTAGCTCAGAACCAGATTTTTCGTTCTATGATGAGATCGTGTCTGCGCTCCCAAAACACATGCGGGTCTTAGTAATTCTCACAGGATTACCGAGCTGGATGAGCGATAGCACTAATTGGATCAACAACGATCCATCGCGAACTTTTCTAGAGCAGTGGGTTCGGGTGGTAGTTACGCGCTACCGCGGAAATAAGAAGATTAGGTGGTGGCAGTTATGGAACGAGCCAAACAATGAATCTAACTCTGATAATCAAATTTTAGGGTTTGATTCTTCAGCGCTTGAGTACCTCGAGATGTTGGCTGAAGGGTATTCAATTATTAAAGATATTCAACCGAAAGATAAAGTAGTAAACGCTGCGACTACAGCGATTAATCAAGGCTTCCCCGAGACCTTAAATTATAATCAGGATTTACTTGATGGCGGAGTGGAGGAGTTCGTTGACATCTTTGCGACGCACTTCTACGGCACTGGAATTTTGACATTTCTGACCCCCGGGGGAGGATCGGATCTTTTAAATACAATTTCTAAGCCGATCTGGATTACGGAATCTGGTTCACAGGGATTAATCGGCCAGCTTGAATACGCCGAGCGGTATTTCTCGCTACTTTTTCGTGAAGTGCCGAATGTGAAACGCGTATTTATCTACCAGTACACTGATGGAGAAGATCAGCAGTCGTCTAATTATGGATTAAGGACTCCCTTCGGAAACTCTGACCTATACGAGTATTTGGAAGATAACTAAGATTTCGCCGCTAAAGTCTGCTCCACAGCGCGGCGCAAAGAGGAAACGTCAAAGTTGGAAGCAAGCCGGAAGCAAGAAATTAGATTTGGACTGAAGAATTCTACGCCCCGTTGCACAGGAATTGCGCCATCTCCACCTTGCATCGGAGTATGATCAATCACCCGTTCAGTTATCTTTAATCCCTGTTCGGTTATGGCCAGGAACTTTTGTGTCTCAGTTGTTCCAATTAGCCGTTGATGAGTCTCAAAGTTAGAGGTGTGAGTGTATCGAGTTCCACGGATCTCGATGGGCTCGCCTTGATAGCCGCTTTGTTCAATTAGCTTATTAAGTTCATCCAGCGCTCCCCAGATCTCTAGAGCTCTTTTAGGTTGGGAGGCGAGACTTAAGTCCACTCGAGCGAGGTCTCGATCGGAGCTTCTCATTACGTCAGTATTATTGGGTAGAATCTCAAACATAGAAGGGTATTCTACACTAGACCGAAATTCTGATCCTTAGGCTATAAGTAGCTGAAAATAGACACATTTTACAATTCGTTGCAAATAGCACACTATTTACTTGGCTTAGAACTTAAACCAGATACAATTTTGAGTATGCAACAACCAGCGACTTCAGGCGTCTCACAGGAGGAAGGGCTGACTCAACCGTGTCAGGATCCCTTATTAGAGAGACAGGGCATTCCGGAGCGACTTCGAGACTTTGCTAAAAGCTTGCGAGAGTTTGGTCAGATTGATGACCCAATCACTTTCGCTAAAGAGCTACAAGCACTCTCCCCACCGTTGCAGCGAGCGCTAGTCAGTATGCTTCAAGACGTACGAGTATTTTCCGGTGAAGTCGAAGAGTTGACCCGCCGGATCGACCATTTTGAGTCTGGACCCACCTCGTCAGGCTCACCTAGTTTGGAACAAGAGAATCTAAAGCTTATTGATCGAACTATTTCTTTGCCAATACCTCTTGAGCGCGTTGTGCTAATCTTAAAAATCTCTGAATTCGAAAGGCAGCGTCGATCAAATAATCGCACAGTTGAGGAGCAGATGCTGGCTTATGCAGCTGCCGGAGATGATGGGGCTTTTAAATACGCGGCGCATCTCAGGCAAAAAGCAACTATCGATACATGGCGAAGTATCATTCCAGCAGATCAGGTTTTTGAATGGGATGCGTTTGATTGGAGAGATCATCAAGGAGCGGCTGCCGTAGTTTGCATAGGAGGGGATAATTCTATGCAACTTGCGACTCATGATGCGCCCGCAGATGTGTTATACGTCGGAATTAATTCTGATCCAGCTTCAAGTGCCGGAGCTTTGCTGCTGGACGGCGCTAAGCAGGCCGGAGACGTTCTAAAAGCACTCCTCTCCGGAAACTACGCAGTGGAGCTTTGGAGTAAGCTTGAAGTTTCGGTATCAGAGGGAGGCGAACTTTTGAACCTTCTATCTGGTCGCTTGCAAGCACTAAGTGAAGTTGTCGTAGTAGAGGAGGGGAGGAGGCACACCAGTAAGCATATTCTTACTCTCCCTAACGGCGAGGCTGAAAAGCAAACCGGCTCGGGGATCATATTTGCTACCGGTGTCGGAAATATACATGGGGCTTGGGCTGACTCCGCCTCAAAAATGAGAAGGGATATCGAGGAAGAATCAAAGCCTGATCCTCAAGATAGTGAGGCGCTTTTCATTCTGACTGAACCGCAAAACGGTAGACTTTCAAGTCATCATACTCATCGCGGGCATTTGCGTCTTGGAGAGACAATAGTATTAGAGTCTAAAAACAGACGAGATGGAAAACTGTATCTCGATGCGCTAGACGGCATTCCTTTTCCCGCTGGAGCGAAAGCTGAGATTAAGCTCTCGGATAAGCCTGTGCGTGTGATGCGCTTGGGCTAAGAGAAAAGCTACGACGAAAGTGCCGCATTCACTACGGCTTTACTACCCCGACAAGTTTCTCCGCTTCAGCGATATCTCTCACAACTACTGGTCCTGTTCCAGGATTCACTTCAAACTTAATAAATGGAACTAGATCTTTTCTTGCAATCCCCATAAATTGGGAACGTACTCCAGGGTTGAGATCTATGCGCACTGCTTGAGTAACAGATAACGACTTGACATTTTCCCAGCGCGCCAGTCCTCGAATTATGAGAAAACCAGAATAGGAACTATGTCGGCCAGTTGAAGGATCTTCCTGCGTACGTTTGTAATCCCAATTTATCACGGCCGACTTTCCAGCCACCCGTCTTAGCCAAGCTTCTGCGCTTTCTTCCAATTTGCCGCCGAAGTTTTCCGGAACGGGCCAGTTTTTAACTGACTTGATGATACCGCGGTACTCATACGGAAAATAATTTCTGCTAAATTCGTAAAAGCCACTACCGGGCTTGTAGTTAGTACCAAAAGGGGATAACTCTTCGGCAACATTACTATCGAGGGTGCATGCTCCAGTTGCGATCCATTCCCCAATTTTATCTTTTCCGGGTGATTCTAAAATAAGTTCAATCGAAGAATTGGAAGTCGATTGAATATCACATATCTTCATCCGCTGCTTACGCAGGAGCTCAAACTCCGCATCGAGCCATTTTATATCGGGTTCATACACTTCCAAATCTTTTATTACCACGCCTGGGTTAGACTCTTCATCGGCGAAGATACTCAACTTGTACGCGCCGTTTCGAGAAAAGACATGCCGAACTTTACTTGAATCAAAACAGCTGGAGCTACGCGCTGAAATTGTGACGATATCGCCTGGAGCCATGGCCGAAAGAGAAACTTGATCAAGAGCCAAAGAAATGTTGGCAGAAGTAAGTGCCAGGTGAATTAATGAAAGAAAAAGTAACCGCATATAAATAAAGACTTCGCCTTTATAGTGTTATTGGTGAAATACTGTAATTCGTGTAGTAACCAAATTTGCAAAATACTAGTAATTTCAAAAACTTCCCCAGGTCAATTTCGGGAAAAATTGAGCATAACAGGAAAGAGCCAAATATTACGTAAAGTAAGGCAGAGACTCGTTGAATCGCCCCCAAGACAGCAAAGATAGATTAACATCTGAGCCGCAATCGCAGCGGGAAGGTGCGCAGCCTTCGCAATTAGGTGTAGATCTCCCCAAGCAGGAGATAGAGCGCCGTATCTCCGCCCTCGAGCAGCGCTTTAAAGAGATTACCCCAGAAAATGAAATTTATCCGGAATTTGAGCGTGCTTATCAAGTCTGCGGAGTTGTTGCCGCACTACTTAAGAAAGCCAAGACTGATTCTTCTGCAGACGCAATTCACATCCCGGATGATAAGTGCCAAGAAATTGCGGGCGCTCTTCGAGAAGCGCTGCCGATACTCTCTGGGCTTCCCCATCCACAGGGAGCTTTCTTTCTTCTCCGTCCGGTCTGGAAACTGGCTAAAAAGCTCGACCTGGATGATTTTTCAACTTTTGATAGCGCATTCCGCACGGCACAACGTAACACAGTAATATTTGGTATCGAAAACCAAGTGGGAAGTGGGCGACTCGAGTTAATCAATCCCAAGCGCTACCGTCTGTTAATTGATTGGGTCGATGAATATATCCCAGTGGTTGGAAATTCGCGCACGTTTCTTGAAGAGCAATATATGCGATCGTTGAATGCGCGTCGTGAGGAGTTGGGTGCGGATGTGACTAGCTCGGATCCAGAGATTCTCAGCCTTGCACTAAACCGATTAGCGGTGATTGAGCGTAATACCGCCGAGTTTTATGAATGCCGCTTTATTTTTGAGCGTTCGCGTGGTCACGGTGACGTGGAAGACTTAAGAAAGGCTTACGCAGCAAGAACCGAACAGTTAAAAACTTACGAGCAGCGCGATCTTCCATCGATGCGCGTATTTCCGCTTGATCCATTCGCAATTGGGTCGCTCCCGGATGATATTAAGGAAGAGATGCTCACCTTTGCATCTCGCGCCGTAAACTATCTGGCTCGTCGCCATGTTTGGGACCCGGCACGTTCGACTAACTGGAATCGTAAAGCGCAATTTGGCGAAGGGTTAATAAGTCGAGTTTTTGACACGCTGCGTTATTTTGAGCTGCATCAGGATGAATCTTTTGAATTAGGTAATTTAACGCGCATTAATGATCTGCGACTTCATTTTTTTGAGGGCGGCTTGACCTATCAAATGCGTGCTGCGGATATCGAATGGAGAGAGTTACGTAATATTGCTCCAGCTGGAGCGGTTGAAATAGCAACTGCCATTCGAATTCGCTATGAGCGCTTTGCTGAAGCGCTTGACCAGGAGTGGCTGCGAGATTGCAGCGATGAACGTGAAGCAATGAACAATTGGTTACGAGGTAGAGGTATTTATAGGGATGAGTCCTGGAGGCGGAAAGGGAGCGAGGGCGATCGGGTGTTGGCTGTGCGAGCAGCACTTCCACATTTAGAGGGTGATCGGGATTGGAAGATGTATTCTCCACACTCATTTAATGCCATGACCTTCTGGCAACCGCGAGTTCTGGTTGCAACCAGTGAGCTTCCAGCGCCTGAGACACTTATTCATATATGTGAAAGAGTTGAGCGAGTGCTTAAGAATCTTCCCAAGATTAAGGCCGAAGATTCGCCCGGGTCAGCCGCATTCTTGGCCAATCTGGTAGCTTGGCGGATGATTGGGGCAATTTCGGATATGCATGAATCCTATCTCAATGGGTTTAAAAGTCTTCAGTCAATCATTAAAGTGATGGCAGAACACCCGATTAATCCATTTGCCCATGTCGCTAAGCATCTTGAGACAGCGGGCAAAGTGGCGCAAGCGCTCAAAGCCCAGTTACTTTATCAGGGGGTAAGTCCGACCGTCTATGAAGGGGATCTCTTTCGTAGAAGTGATTCTAGCACTTTCACTGAGAGCGTCGTGCTCCATTCTGCCTCAAAACCGGATAAGCACGATTTGGACTTTGCTCAATGCGAGCACTGGTTTGGTCGATTGGTTGCCAGTTCGCCCCATAGTCCCGAGGAGCGCGAGAAATTTAACGCAGCGAGAGTAGAACTTGTAAATATTGCTATAGAGACGCACGCCTTTTATTCCGAACTTCTGCGGAGGGTGCATGAAGGTGCAGTAAATTCTGAGCGTTTTGATAAGAGTACAATTAAAGAACTTGAGGGGTTCATGCGCAAGGCGGTAGAGGGTGGGCGGAATGCTAGAAAGGCGCGCCTCCTTTCGGATTTGGAAAATAGGGGAGTGCGTGACCGTAAGGAGTTTGAAGAGGTAGTAACTGGTGTTAAAGATCTATTAGGACGAGAGCCCGGACAGCTGGCTTTGCGAGAGAGTATAATCCATTTCCTGGATGATCGAATTAAAGCAAAGTTGGAAGGGTCAAATACGCCAACACAGTCAAGATATTTGGGGAATTTGCTTTGCACCTCCGCAGTCATTTGGCAGGCGCAATTTGAGGATGCTAAGTATCTGCGCGATGAGGCGTTTAATAAAATCTTTGAGCGACGAGAGGCAGCGGTAAATTGTTTAAGACGCGCTGATCCTGCACTATCCGATGCCGGGCCTCTTTTTGAGAAGTTCAAACCCAAAGAGATTATTGAATCGGCGGGTGCATCACCCGGACTTGGGGCCAATATGGTCAAAGTGTCGCTTGAGTCGGCCGAAGCAATAAATCAAGCATTGCTGGCAACTGACAAAGTCGAGATCGAAGGGGGCCAAGAGCTTATTAGAACGAGTTTGGAAATTTTAACCTCAATCTCTGACTGCTATGACCAGGGCCGCTTAGAAAAGGGTGTAGATCCAAAAACCCGTGTTACCAAGTTAGCTGAGGATCTGGTAAATGCTGCTGTTCGCCACTTACCGCTTGTTCCGGAAGATGCAACCAGTTTGGAGATGGACGTTGCTACCCGGGCCGCGCGAGCGCTCGGTCGAATTGAACGTCTCTTAAATGGGCCACTCAATGCGGTAGAGTTTAAGGGCCGGGATAAATTAAGCGCTGATCTGCAAACCTACTGGCTTAATATCTGTGCGTTAGCTGGAGCTGGGACATCCGATCGGCTGGAACTTTTGCGCCAAGACGCAAGGGTAGGCAGAGAATAAGTAAGGACCTATCTATAGCGGGAACCATTTGCCTGCCGACAAAGCGCTACAATATTTCGGGCCCCAGAGTACTTAAGCGCACCTTGGTAACTTCTCACTTTTGCCTAGAGCGTATGATTGTAAGCGCTCATGCTAAAATTGGCGCCGTTCCGCTCGCGACTTCAAAGCCTTCGTTTCTTAATTACACGTTCGTATACGTCTCAATCCTTGAGATCAAGCTTTCAAATAAGCCTGTGCGCGTGATGCAAAAGGGCTAGTCGCAAACTCCGTTATCGTCAGCGTCGTCACAATCCGGTGCTGAACCTGGATCAGGTTCTACTTTCGGATTATCTTTAGCACAGAAACACCCCCCGTCAGCGAAACACGAGACAACCTCTCCGGCTGGACAGTCAGAGTTGTCAGTGGCAAAAGTCGTCGAGCCAAATAGCATGCTTATGACAGCGATTGTTGCCGTTATTATTCTCATACGATTACTCCTTCTAAAAAATTCAAAAATTTACTGTTCAAAATCTCGCACGAATAACTCCTGTCGTAGATATACGAAGCGAGGTGTAAGTGGTGGCAAGTTGGCCGCATCATTAAAGCGAGTATCATAATCCCAATTGCGATTCGGAGCTGTATAGTCCGGGTTACCATAAAACCAGGGTCCATCAACGTGGATTGGTTTCCCAAGACTTACAAATGAACCACGATAAGTCAGAGTTCTTCCGGTCCAATTTTCATGAAAACGTGGATAGTTCTCGAGTCCACCGTTGTATGCTCCAACACTTTGCCCGGCGCCTCCTTCTGCATTGCCGGTCGTATCAGTTCCGCCAAGAAAAGCAACGTTCACAGTGGTATTAGAAGCGTTCCTTGAAGCCCAGGTAGTCGTATTTGCATCTACCAAACTACCTGAAAGCACATTAATCGAATCAGCCAAAATCGCTGCAGGTTTCCACCCAGGTGTGGTAGTGTTGGAATTATAGTTGCCATAAGTGTAAACAGCTTGATCACTGACAATGGTTAAGCCCTTTATCTGCGGAGCCCCAGCTGCACTAGCACCAAGTGCGGCAGCACTCCTCAGCCTCACTCCATAGTTGTTTGAGGCAGCGTTGCTATTTGGACCTTCCACCGTCAAATGAAATACTAATCCGCCCTCGGTGCTATCATTGATTCCCTTTAACGTCCCAAACCAGCCTGTATTGTGCAAACAGTTTAGTAACTCTTGAATATTAACTTCGAGCATTCGAACGGTCAGGTCCTCGCGGTTGTTATAGAATGCGTTTGTGTTTCCGATTGATTTTCCCGAGATCGTTCCTGGGCAGGCATTTAATGCGGTTGTTTGCGCAGTATTAACACTCCGATCTGCATTTCTAACTTCAACCCCTGTGGTTGCATAAGTAGTGTCCACCGTTCCGGTTGAATTTAAGCGAAGCGCTAATCGCAAATCCGCTTTGGTATTATATATCGAGGAAGTAGTTGGGGAAAGAATATCCGGATCTGGTACTGTCAGCGTATCCACATCATATTCAATCATTCCATTGAAGGCAGTCACATCTGTCGCGAGAGTTCGGGTCGGACAACTCGGGACGAGCTGGGAAGCGGTAGCTGGATCAAAAACCCTAGTCGAGTTACTTCTGCAAGTAGAGTCGTTTTTTCTTCCGCGGAAAAGTGATCCGGCCGTCGTAATTTGTCCGTTAATCGTCAACGTCGCGTCAGAGTTCAAGTACAGATCTCCGTTGGTATGAACCGGCCCATTTAGATTCATCACCGGACCTGGAAGAATCTCTAGGTCCTTATTATAAAACGCGACGAATTGAAAAAGTGGCACGAGTCTGCTTTTGAACTTAAGCTCCAACTTTGACTCAACTACCCCTTGAAGATTTGTAGCCTTAGAAACAGCAGTATATCGGTACTCTTGTGCATTTAAATTTTGGAATTTTTCCCCGGGTGGGATGGTAAGAATCGTGTACCCATCCTCTTTTACGTATGTCGTCACCGTATGGTTTCCGAATTGGTAGTTGCTACAGGCAAAGTCACCACTCCCCAAGTTTGATCCCTCGCAGGCGTCAGTCTCGGAAGGACTTGTCCCGCTCGGTCGATTGTACCCAACGAAGATATCTCGAATCTCTCCCGCGCGCAGATTCAACCCCGCCTCAGCCGCATAAAACCCGGTAGTTGAGTCGCGGGTGTACTTAGTTGTAGCAAGCTCTATCCTGCTAATTACGAAATATGCCCCCAATAGAGCGGTGAGCAATCCGGTTAATAAAATCACCGTAACAAGAGCAAATCCAGAGTCGTTCTTTCGTAGCGACATAATACCTCTAGTTTGAAAGTACGTTCCTCGGAAAAAACTTTGAAGTTAAGCTTCGTTCAATTGTCTGTCCGGCAAATGTCTCACTCGCTTGCAAAGTAATCTCGATTGATTGTAAGTCCGTCCACTGATCTGAATTATTGAAAGAAGTTTTAATTGTGCCGTCTTGTAAGATTGCGCGAAGCTTAAAGTCAGAGATTCCATCGGCTATGTTCTTTGGGTTAGCTGTGTCGGCGTTTTCCACTAGCTGAAGCAGTCCGTTATTCAAGCTGAAATGCCACTCTTCGAGAATGTATATCACTCCGCCGGTAGTGGAGTAACTGTTCGTCCAAGTGTGTCCGGATGTTCCGATATAGTAATCTGTGGATGAATTGGTCCCCTCAGATTGATACTGAAAATACTCTCCTAAATCCGTGACTGAGTCGTAAATGTATGCATCTACCTGCCCGCCTCCTGCTATACGCTCAGCACGCCAGGCGTTATAGTTGGAAGTGTTACTGGTGAAATCGCACCCAGCCAGGGACGTTGTAAGCGCGAAATAAAGTGACGCGTTGTTACTACCAGACGTAATCGGGGCACAAAGTTTCAGTACCTCATCCAGTAGGTTTCTCCGTAGCACCAACTCGTCTGGACCGCTGCCGCCATCTATAATCTCCACTGCCGGAAAGCTGCCAGGGAGACTTTCTCCAGCTTGCCTTACGTTGACATTCATAATCGCCATGATTGAGCGTAAGTCGGAGTTAACTCGCGTGCGCACTGCGTCCTGAGCATATAATCGCTTCTGGGCGATAGAAGTCGCCAATGCCATACCGACCACAGCCAGACTGACGCCAAGTGCAACTAGAAGCTCGACAAGAGTAAAACCCCTATCTGAGATCTGTGTAAACGGTCTGCAGAGCATATACTCTCTTTTCCTTGTAATTAACCTCGACGCTTATCTGCTTTGTATCCAATGCGCAGTAGGAGGGATCTGCACAATATGTGACTAAGATATCGAAATCATGGTCTCCTACTTTAATTGTTTCGATTGGATCACTTCCGGAGGATGGAAGATCACTTGGATCTTCTACCCGAAGCTCGTCAAGTTTCTGTTGAGCCGCCATTGCGGCCTCTGTTTTGATCTGCGCATTCACGTTTTGCTTTAGGTAAACCAAGAAAGCGGGAACCATTCCTGCTGTTACAATTCCAAAGAGAGCTACAGCAACGAGCACCTCAATTAATGTAAATCCAGGTTCTCTAGTCATAACCTAGGCCTAATAAACTCTAATTCCGCCGCCGAGCATCACCTCGACGGTTTGAGTAATGTCCTTGTCATCTGTGAGTGAGAAAGTCATATTGTCATCGGGAAGACCACGCGAGTTAAAGCAGATGCTCCAGGAGATTGAATCGAGAATCACTCGCTCCGGGAGATTCAAAATTAGAGAGTCGTCGCCGGCGCTTGGTACTTCGTGACAATTCGCTGCCGTCGAGACTGTCAACCTCGAAGTAGTTGCCGGGATGACAGTATAGGCAAGCGTCGAGGCCATGGCTCGGACGCGAACTTGTTTGAGAAATCGTGACGCCTCAAGAGCGCCCGTTTGAGATCGGTTTTCGAAATCTCTAATATATGTAAACCCTATACCCATAATTACGGCCACTACGCAGAGCGTTGCCATCACTTCAATCAGAGAGAAGGCACTATCGCATCGGGTCCCAATAATTTTCATATTATTCACATCGAGTTTTGCTGCAATTTAAGGGCAATCTTCGCTCAGCTACTAAGGGGCTCGCCAAAAAACTGCATAACATCTCTACCTCATTAGGATCGTCTTCAATTTCCAGAAACTATCGATCTCGTGCCTAAGGGTAATTCGTATTAATTTTCTCCGAGTTTTTCTTATGATTTTCTATGTAATATTACGTAAGGTTCCAGTTACCTTGTAAAATTGTTCAGTTGACCGATTGCTTGAGTCGTCGATGGAGAGGGAATGTCAAAAATTTTGATTATGCGGTTCAAGATGAACTAAAAATTTTGTGCACTGTGCACACCGCCTCGATCAATAGCACTTGCATAAAAAAAGCGGCCACATATGGGCCGCCTTTTTCAGTATCAGTAATGTTCGCTCTGATTAAGCAGGATTTTGTCCCGAAGATGAACAATCCTGAGAGACCGCAGGTATTTGTGAGATTACTGACTCATCTCTGGAATCAAGCTGCTGCTTTCTCTTATTTAACTTGGAGATTGATCCACCAAGATTCTTAATCTTTTTGATCAGCGATTGTGCTAAATCTCCAAAACGATCGTGGTTCGAACTATAAGCAGCCAAAGTCGATGTATTATCAACTGCGGCGCATAGTTCACTGAGAGTACAGTTCGATAAAATAACCTGGGGCAATGACCAAGTCAGATGCCAGTTTGCTAGGTACAGTGCCGTCGCTTCCTCTGCTTGCTTAGAACCGGATTGTTTTCCAGAGCTTAGCTTCTTGACCTTATTAGAAAGGCTTTTAATGAAGTTGGAGTATTCAAGACCAAGTCCGTCTAAGGCGAAAAGTGATTCAACAATCACTGTTTCCTGACACACTGGGTCTTCTGGTGGTGGCGGCTGACAGGTAGAACCATCA
>CAZJXY010000006.1:0-22527 GCA_964549925.1 uncultured Bdellovibrionales bacterium
GAAACGACTGCAGATCTTTTTTCGATTTTTGATCGAGCTTCTTTATACCCGAAAAACTCTCAGATTGCGTCCCGTTTTTTCGCGAATACCTGCACGAGCACCTAAGAAAGCTTCGTAATTTCTGGGTTTATCCCCGATCAGGTGAATCACTACCCCCATTCATCTGGATAACAGGTTGTAACTAGAATTGGTCATTGTCTTAATTGTTTTGGGTTTTGGGTATGAAAAAGTTTGGTTATTTAAATTCTCTAATTGTCGCAATATCAGTTGTTGCCTCTACTAACACGGTCGCGGCTCAACCTGTCTTAGTCTGCGGTATGTTAAATCAACAACTCGCAGCTTGTAATTCAAATCTTGGAACGTGCAACACTAATTTGAGTCAGTGTCAGATCGATCTATCAACCTGTGAAGCTGATAAGGCACTGCTTCAAACTGGGCTCGATGACGCTAACGCTACTATTCTCAACCTTCAAACTACGATTACTGCGCTTGAAGGTGACATCACTAGCTCACTAAATGCTCTTACTCAATGTACCGCGGACAAAACCGCTCTCGAGGCTCAACTCGGAGCGCAACCGGATTTGAGCAGCAAAAAAATCTTTACGCTTAAAATTAAGAAATTAGTGAAAAAGATTCGTGGTAAAGCATCACGTGGAAAGTCTACCGGCAAAGAATTCAAAGAGGTGAAAAAGCTCATTAGCTCAAATGATGCTACGGCGTCGGAGTTGGGAATCTCCGTCGAATAAAGCCAGCTCTCAGTTTAAAACAATGAAAAAACGGGCTAAAAGGGCCCGTTTTTTATTTCTTGCTGTGGATAACCATATCAACCCCTTGGATCCCGCTAGTCGTTAAATTTACAAAGTAGAGACAAATTTCCGCTTCGCTGTCTTTTGAATGATTAGTATCCTAATAATCTAGTCAACGCCCACGCTCTCTTTTAATGCTGTGCCTTCCGATCTTTTCTTGGCTCTCTCTGAAAATTCCGCTGAATCTTCGAAGCCTCTAGCGCTCAGGCTAACTGATACTTTCATCCTTACTCTTCTAGGAAAACCTCCAATTGGATCAGCTGCTTCTGCTGCAAAAGTTGCGTTAAAAAATTTCACAAAACTTTCAGGAAAATTTTGAACCAACCCGCCTTCTGCGGGATTCTTATTATCTAGGAAACCACATTTACTCTGCAGGTTTTGCTGTTTAGGTTATTCGATCTTGATTGCACGGGGCAGCGACGAGATCGAGCTACGCAAAAAGCCGCTACCGGCAATCAAGATCGAGGTTTTTTGATTTCCTCCCGCGCTCTTTTAATCCGAAACTATAAATTACTTAAAGTAACCAAGCAAGAAGTTCAATTGGCACTATGAGCAATCTGGAAAGTTATCCTGTTACAAGTCAACCTGATCAAGAAGAGTTAAGCCAAGAGACGTTTTCTCCGGAGTTACGTTCGCTTTGGCAAAGAGTGGCTGAGGAAAGCTCTAGATACGGCGGCAATTCTGAACCGGCTCAACCGGCTTCAGAATCATCCCAACGTAAGGGCTAATTGTGAGCCTGGGCGGCTAAAGGTGTTACCCCGTGCAACACTGACCTCCTGATTTAAGCCTAGCCGCTCACAGCCCTGGTTGAACAACCACTTGATGGCCTCCCAACGCGGCCCTTCACCGGTCATACGCTTACCAAATTGGGAGCGATTTAAAGTTCCTTGTTTTAACTCAAGAATTTCATTCACCACCCGGCGCTCAAAGGTGGGAAACTCACGCTTTAAGGTTTCAAGAAAGACCGGTTTTACCTCCAAAGGCAATCGAACTAGGGTCATAAACGCGGTGGCCGCCCCGTACTCTCTACCGATCTCGAGTATCTCTGAGATCTGACTATCGTTTAGCCCAGGAATCACCGGGGCGAGAGCAATCCCAACGGGTATCCCGGCCTGACTAAGTTCCTTCATTGCCCTAAACCGAATACTTGGGCGGGGGGCACTTGGCTCCATCCGCTTTGAAATCTCATCGTCGCTAAAAGCTACGCTGATCATTACCTGGATCGAAGCGTTTTTGTGCAATTCAGAGAGCAGATCAATATCCCGACGTACCAATGCACCCTTAGTGATGATTACCACCGGGTTTCTAAAATCCGCACAAACTTTAAGGCATGCACGGGTAATTTCATACGACGCCTCAAGCGGCTGGTAGCAATCCGTAACACCAGAGAACGCGATAGTGTCGCCGCGCCAGGAACGTTTCCGAAATTCAGTTTCCAGAAGTTCCGCAGAATTTATCTTCACCACAATTTTTCTTGCAAAATCGCTCCCGGCGCCGAAATCTAGATACTGATGAGTCGGTCTAGCATAGCAGTAGGCGCATCCATGAAAACAACCGCGGTAGGGATTTACGCTGTAGCGAAAGCCAACATCCGGACTATCGTTCCCTGAAATTATAGATCGAGCTCTTTCTTCGAAAACCTGTAAAGCTGCATCAGGAGCAGAATCAAGCCACTCCACTTGACTTGAGTGGTACGGGTTAGGCGGATTTTCAACTTTGCGTATAGACATCAATTATGATTCTAGTGATTTTTCCTTAACTGATTCAATGCCGCATTCATATCTTTTGGAAGCGAAGCTTCAAACCGCACCAGATTTCCGCTGCTTGGATGAGTGAAGCTCAAGCTTGCCGCATGTAACCCTAGCCTAGAAAGTAAGGGCTTCTCGTCGTTTTTCGCGCTACCCTTATAGTTACGCTTTAGTGTCGACAGAAGTAGCGATTTACCAGACCCGTAAATCTTGTCCGCAACAATCGGAACACCAGAGAAAGCCAGATGAACCCTGATTTGGTGAGTCCTGCCGCTCTTTGGAGCAGCTTCAATTAGTGCATAACTCCTAAAACGCTCTACCACCTTAAACGCAGTTACCGCTTCCTTTCCGGTCTTAGTATTAATCTGCATCACTCCGCGTTTTGACGGATGGCTATCGATCTCTGCCCTAACCTCCCACTCATTCTGTTCACACTTCCCCTCTACCAATGCGCAATAGATCTTTTGGACCCCGTGCTTTTCAAATTGCAGACTCAAGCTGCGATGAGAATCCTCGGTTAGAGCAAAGACGATAACGCCGCTTGTTTCACCGTCTAGCCTGTGAACCACAAAAACCCTTCCGAACTCTCCTTCTAAAATCGTTTTTAGATTGGCTCGACCTTCACCATATCCATCAGGGATAGAGAGTACGGTCGCAGGCTTGTTAACAACAACAAACTCGCTGTCCTTATGAATTATATCTAATTTAGGCAATTTGGCTTTCATCGCTTGAGTCAAATTATGCACTGGGATTTGGCACAGGTAAAATGCTAACCTTCTTCTCCCAATAACGCTTATTACAAGAGGGAACATCAAATGGGTATAAAAAGCGTACTCGTTATAGGTTCAGGAGTGTCAGGACTTGCTGCTGCCAGAGATCTGCACGAGGCTGGACTCAAAGTCACGGTGCTCGAGGCCAGGGAGCGGATCGGTGGACGAACCTATACCGATAGAACCTTCGTAGATTTCCCAGTAGAATTTGGCGCGGAGTTTGTGCACGGCACAACTCATGGCAGTGCAAAGATCGTCGCAGACTTAGGATTAGCAACCGTGCCTTGGGTCAAGACCGATGACTCGCTTGTGCGTTTGGAAGATGACTCCTGGTTGACGATGACTGAAGCGAGAGCCAAGGATCCGGAGTTTAATAAAGTTCGTGCCTGGGATTTTAAGCCCCCGGAGTTTAAGCCGGAGGGAGAGAGTTTTAGTGAATATCTTACTCGCGCTGGCTTTAATAAAACTCAAATCCAGTACTTTCGCCGTGCTTATGTGAACGCCTGCGGAGAGGATCCGGATGTGCTTGATGCCGAACAAGGGATGAAGGATGTGCAAACCTATGCCGGAGAGGATCTAAAGCTTCTTGGAGGGTACGATAATCTGGTAAATTTCTTAGCAAAGGGCCTGGATATTCTCACTAAAAAAGACGTCTACGGGATTGAGTGGGGAAAGAGCGGCGTAAAAATTACTACTTCCAAAGGGGAGGTCTTTAGCGCCGACACGGCAGTTATCACAATCCCTGTCGGAGTATTAAAATCGCACCGCATTCGGTTCAGTCCGGCACTTCCTGGTGAAAAGCTAGAGGCTCTATCTAAGCTCACCATGGGCCCTGTGACGAAGATGGTATACGTCTTTGAGGAGCCGCTCCTCGATAATCCAAAGATTGTTGCAGTGTACTCTAGGCGAAACCCACCGATGTGGTGGGCCCCTTCGTTTGGCCGGAAGGATACAAAGCTCCATGTCTGGAGTTCGTTTTTCTCCGGTGCTTGGGCTAGAGAACTCTTGACGCTCCAGCCCGAAGATGCGCTGAAACGCGGATTGGAGACTCTTAGAGCGGAGCTTGGAAAACCTAAACTTACACCGATAAAATCAAAACTCGTAAATTGGCTAGGAGATCCTTACGCCATGGGAGGGTATACAGTGTGTCTCCCCGGCGGCTATAACGCACGACAAGTATTGGGAACAGCAAGCCATCCGCTTTATTGGGCAGGCGAAGGTACCGGCTTTAGCGGCACCGTGCACGCCTCGTATGACACGGGGAAAAGAGCAGCCGGTGAGATTTTGAAAGCATAGAATATGGTTGGGATATTTGAGTTTTTGGAATCCAGGGGGATTCCTTTCACTCGCTATGATCACCCCGCTGTATTTACCTGCGAAGAGGCTCGAGCTCATTTAAATGGAGTGCCAGGAACAGCGATTAAGAATCTTTTTCTAAGAGACCGGGACGGGAAAAAACATTTCTTAGCAGTGGTTCCTGAGGAGAAAAGAGTAGATCTAAAAGCGCTAGCTTCCAAACTTAATGCTGATCGGTTGAGTTTTGCTTCTGCTGAACGTTTAAAAAAATACCTCGGCGTAGAACCTGGGTCAGTGACTATTCTTGGGTTGATTAACGACTTGGGAAAGGACGTCCAAGTTGTTATCGATCAGGATCTAAGAGGGAAGGAAAGTTTGCAGTGTCATCCTTTAGTGAATACAGCTACGCTGGTGATTAAGCTTGAGGATATTGAGAGGTTTTTGGGATTTACTGGGCAAAAGTGGAATTATTTAGCGCTTTAAACTATCCCACCAACTCCTGAATTCTCGTTCTTAACTCCGCTAAGCTCTCCTCATCCCTACTCTGAAAGAATCCGCGGATATTCCCAGCCTGATCCACTAACACAATTCTATCACTATGGATTGAAGGATCATCAAACGTCCCGATCATAAAGCTTTCAACCGAGATGCGCTTAATCTCTTCAATCGGACCAGTTAAAAATCTCCAACGAGCTGAATCAATTTCAAAACGCTTGGCATACTCGTTCAATGCCTCGGGAGTGTCACGCTTCGGATCGACCGAGATCGAGACCAGATTCAAATCTGAAGAATCAGGAAATAGCCTAAAGATTTTTCTGAGGTTAGCTGTCATCTCCGGACAGATACCTTGGCAGCTGGTAAAGAAGAAGTTGGCAAGCCAGGGCTTTCCCTTTAGTGAATCGGTGTCTAATTTACTTCCATGAGAATCGCTCAATTCAAACCGTTTCACGACACCAAGGATAGGAAGCGGCTCAGACGGAGGTTTCAAAATGAAAGGGAAGGTAATAAATATTACCGCAACAAGTATCAATAGTAAGAAATTAACCCGCATAACTCACCGATTTAAAAAGTTGCATCAACGATGATTAAGATCAACAAAAGCGGAAGGTATAAAACCGAAGCCTTAAGCAGGTTTTTAGCCGACTTGGTGGTCTTTTGTTCAACAAAGGTTAAGGAAGAGAAAAAGAAATAGGTACTGAGCAAAATCGCACCGATTAGATAAACTTTGCCAGCCATTCCGATAAAGGCCGGAAATGCGGTGAGCGGAAGAAGTAGTAAGGAATAGACTATTACTTCTCTACAGGTATGCTTACCATCAGGCTCAACGACTGGAAGCATCTTTAAACCTCCGCGCCGGTAATCCTCGCAGTACATCCAGGCTATGGCGTAAAAATGGGGCTGCTGCCAGGCAAACATAATTAAAAACAGGATCCAGGCACCGACACCAAGCTCTCCAGTAGCTGCAGTCCATCCCCCCATGGGCGGCAAAGCTCCGGGAATTGCACCAATTAAGGTATTGAACGGAGTACGACGCTTCATCGGAGTGTAAGCAAGCACGTACAAGAACGCGCTAAGCATCCCCAAAAAGCCGGTTAGGAGATTAACTTTCAAAGTTAGTAACAAAACGCCGCTCAATATCAATAATACCCCGAAATAGAGCACCTGCGAAGGCGAGACTCTGCCAGATGGGAGGGCACGATTTTTGGTGCGATGCATCAAGGCATCAACATCCGCCTCAAGATAGTTGTTCAGAGCGCATGAGCCAGCCACAACCAATGCAATGCCAGCGAGCGAGTAGAAAAGTAGACCCCAATCACTTATTCCCTTTCCGCCAAGAAAGAATCCAAGCAGCGCTGTAAGCACCACCATAAATAGTATTCGTGGCTTTGTAAGTTCAATGAAGTTTCGAACGATCGCGAGACTAAATCCCCCAGATACACTTTGAGCAGCTGCCTTGGTACTCATCTCTTTTCTTTCTCAAAAGGGGCGGTGCGAAGAGCTAAAATTCCCGCTGCCCCCAACGTAGCTGCTCCTAGGACTACATGCAAACTAGTAATATACGGGGCTTTCCCGCTAAGCACGGTGAGTATACCAAGAATGAATTGAATTGCGGTGAGAAATAGAGTTGCCAGAACGGTGGATTTAACCGCAGCTGAGACCCTACTAAAGCCTATCAACTTAACGCTTAGGTACAAGACGAAGCCTACGACCAAAAAAGCTGTAGCGCGATGTGCAAAGTGAAGCACAACTTGCCATTGCTCAATCGGCCAAAGCTGTTTGGCTGCGCGAAGTTCGTTTATCGAGTTTACCACCTTCTGATCAAACCACGGAATGTAGCTCCCACCCATACTCGGGAAATCCGGTATGGCAAGACCCGAGGCAGTATGCCGCATCGTAGCTCCCAAAATTAATTGCAGATAGATCAATGCCACAAAACAAAGGCTCAGCTTAAAAAGCCTTTGGCTATGGACCCAGCGGTCAGATGAAACCCTGGTTTCAAATTCCTTTGACTGAGCATAGGCAATCACAATGGTTATGAGAAAAAACGTCTGTCCAAGAAGTGCATGCCCCACCGATACCGGGGTGGGTAAAAAATACAAGACGGTGATGCCGCCCAGCACGCCCTGCGTGATAACTGCGAAGAGCGAAAGATATCCAAGGTTTTTTACCCAACTACGACTTTCTAATCGCCAAAGAGAGATAGTAAGAATAACCGTAAGCAACCCAATCACCGACGCTACGATTCGGTGGCAATGTTCAAAAAAGATATTTCCAACCCACTTTGATGGTGGAAAGAGAAACATATTTTCCCCCCAAGTAGTTGGCCAATCTGGTACAGCAAGCCCGGCGTTATGACTTGTGACAAGCGCCCCCATAAATATAAGCCCAATCGTCGCGGCAACTAAGACCTTAGAGAAAAAGCGAAGCCAGAGGGAGACTGAAAGCTGAGTGGAACTCTCCGTCAAAACAGCTGTATTTGACATATCGATTACCTAAACTTAACGACAAAATAGTTTCATGCGAAGGGTCAGAAAAGCAAGACCTCCGAAAAGCCCAAACAACTAAGCAAAATTTTCATTTTTTGAGCCGATTCAGAGCCTTAAGCCTAAATGACTCTGATGTTACACGCTACACTCCGATCTCCATAACCATCGATAGAGGTTTACCTAGGGTCTGGTTTTTTTCGGGGGTTATATGCGACGGAACGTTACCGCATCTTCATTCAGTTTCTTATCATTTCTTCTATTAACAACAGTAATTCTGAGTAACATCTCTACCCTGCGAGCAGAGCCGCTCGGTGAGGTTGACTGTGGATCCTCCACCACGAAGAAATACACAATCAACACCCGATCGGGGAGCCTTGGCTCATCGGAGGCCGATGCCAAGCAGAAAGCGATTGATAGCTGTAGCTACACGCTAGGCAAGGCTGGTGCAAATAGTGCTGGTGAGGTTGATTGCGGCATCTGCTTAAACCCATGGGGTTGTGACGGCAGCGCATCCACTGATGTGGTAGCCAGTAGTGTTAGCGCTGGCGGTAATCCCACTTGCTGGAAAAATTCATCTAGTTCCTCAGGAGGCAGTGGTGGAAGCCTGGGCGGAGCGATCGCGCTCGCGGCGCTTTTAACCGGCACTTTGGGCAACCCGCCTCCACCAAGCTGGACCTGTTACGTTGATTGTGGGGGGGACGTAAACGTAACCCATACTTGCACTCCATGTGTAGGATGGCTTTGCGACCTATTCAACGATTCAGAAGATAAGAGTCAGTGTGAATCCATGGCTGAAGAGATTGCAATTGGAGAGGGCAGCTTACAAACTCGGTAAGCTCTTTTAAGAAGGATCGATCCCAGACTATACTAAGCTTGATGGGATCATCAGCCCAAAACTTCAATTTGCGCCAACCGATACACGTTCTGTATGGAGGCGCCCATTTATTTAAGGCTGAATCGATCAGTAAGCTCGGCAGTATTGCAATCAACACCTTGGAGCAATACGCACCAGATTCGGAGAGTTTGATTAGATCGCTTGGAATCTCAGTTGACTCTGAGATATCTTCAAATCTGCATAAAAAAATTAAGGATAAGCTAGCACTCGAACCGATCGAAGATTATCGGATTGATTTTGAGGACGGCTACGGCATTAGGAGCGATACCGAAGAGGACGCTGAAGCTGTAAGAGTAGCCGAAGAGGTGGCAAAGGCTTTGGCGCAAAATTTACTGCCTCAATCGATCGGGATTAGAATCAAACCCTTCTCTAATGAATTAAAGCTTCGTGCAATAAAAACTTTGAAGCTTTTTTTTGAAACGTTGATTAATAGGACTCGAGGTAAAATTCCTACAGATTTTATCGTTACACTTCCTAAGATCAATTCCACTAAAGAAGTTGAGCTACTATGTGGCTTGATCCCGGATTCTGTAAAAGTTGAGGTGATGATTGAAACTCCATCAGCAGTCATAACTCCCGAAGGAAATTTTGGAATAAGGAGCATTGTCTTGGCAGCCAAAGGACGATGCGTTGCCGCCCATCTTGGTGCATACGATTACCTAAGTTCACTCGATATAAGTTCGAATTCCCAGAGCCTCTCTCATCAAAGCTGCGATTTTGTAAGAAATTTAATGTCTATATGTCTGGCCGGGACGGGAGTGCGGTTATCAGATGGGGCAACTAACCTAATCCCGGTTCCGATTCATCGTGCAAAGAGCGATGGAAAACTCACTTCTAATCAGATCGCTGAAAATCGTGTGGCCGTGCATAACGCCTGGAAGCTCCATTTTGATAATGTCACACACGCTCTTGATCAAGGGTTTTACCAAGGCTGGGATCTCCATCCGGCGCAATTAATTCCGCGTTATGCTGCTACTTATCTGTTCTTTCTTAGGAGCATCGAGGGGGTAATAGCGAGGCTTAGTAATTTTGTAAGCCGTTCCGCTCAGGCGAGTTTAGTCGGAAACGAATTTGACGATGCGGCAACTGCACAAGGTTTACTAAACTTTGTGGCGCGAGCTTTAGACTGTGGGGCGATTAGTCAAAGCGATCTCACCCGCAGCGGTCTTACAATCGAGCAAGTTCGAAGGCGTAGTTTTTCTAACCAAGATGGGTCGAAATGCTAAAAATCACACAGATCATAGCGCTCTTAGTGACTAGCCTCTCTCTTGGTTGTACTGACTCAGGGCCAATAGATTCTTCAAAGATTCACTCAAAATGCCTGGAGTACGATTCGATTTGCGATGCAACTTGCATAGATGGACGCTTTAAGGTCTGCTACGTAGACACTGAGCTCTTCGGTAAGGACGGGCCGTACGATGTTCAAAAGATGTGTCATGGTATGCATTACGGAAACACTTGCCCGCCATGCGAGCAAAATTTCACCTTAAATTTCGGCGGTGCAATGCGAAATGTAAGCTGCGAGGAATTTCACCAGGCCTTGGCTCGTAAGGATAAACTGTGCTCTGGCTGCCTCAAAAAGATCGGCGAGGGACCTTCTTGAGCGGTTAATGCCGGAACGGATTGTCGATAAAAAGCCCGCCTAAAAGTATCGCCATCAATATCAGAGGAATCGCCGCATACATCCAAGTTGCGCCGTCTTCGAACTTTAAATGCATAAAGAACAACGCAACGGCCAAAGCCTTTACCGAGGCTACACCCATCGCTACCACGATGCCCCAAGCTCCAAGGTGGAACCCGGAGACTCGTTCCGCCACACAAACCGTAAGAACTGTCATGACGAGTAGAAAGATTAAGACATTTAGAAACACCTTCGGGCTTACCACATGCCCTACGTGCTCATGTGAATCTTTAGAAGAATGTGATGATCCGTGCGCCATAAATTATTTAGCCTACCAAATAAAGAAGTGGGAATAGATAAATCCAAATTAAATCGACTAAGTGCCAATACAAGGCACCGAGTTCAACTGGGGTGTAATAGTCACTTGAGAACCGATTCTTGGTTGACTTTGAAAGTACCCAGCCCAAAAAGCCCATACCAAATATTACGTGCAGTGCGTGTAGCCCTGTCATGCAGTAATACAAACCAAAGAAGCAGCGAAACTCATGATTAAACTCAGGGGAGTTCCAGTTCGCAGTGCCCGGAAACAATCCGTGATGGTATTTAGCCGACCACTCCACATACTTAATTACTAAAAAGATCCCGGCACAAATAATCGTAAGGATAATCAGTTTGGAAACTTTCTTATTATCACCGTTTTGCGCAGCCGTAACCGCCATGGCCGCAAAGTAGCTGCTGATCAGGAGAACGATTGTGTTTATCCCTCCCATCATCGGATTTAATTCCATACTTGCGTGGTGGAACTGCTCTAAATATGCCCAGCGGTAAAGGGCGAATGAAGCGAACAGTCCGCCAAAGAGTAGAATTTCCGTTGCCAGAAACAACCACATGCCAAGCTTAGCAGCGCTATAGGCAGTAGTTGAATCCATATGGTGCACGTGTGGAGGACCAATTGGTCCTACGTCTGATGCTGTTGTTGCGTGAGACACCTTAAATCTCCTCCAAAAAAATCACTGGATTAATGCGCAGTAGCCACCGGGGTTCCGTAACCATATGACCAATCGGTAACCACAGGTGTTTCCTTAAAGTTTTCATGTGGGGGTGGTGATGGGGTCTTCCACTCCAACGAAAGTGAATCATACGGATTATCCGGAGCTTTTGATTTTCCAAAAATCGCTTCATACACTAAGTTCAATATCGCGAAGGAATATCCGATTCCGTTTGTGAATGCTCCAATCGTCGAAACGAAATGCAACGGCTCAAATTCGGGGGGATAATCAAAGTAGCGCCTTGGCATTCCGTGCATTCCAAGCACAAATTGAGGCAGGAACGCTAGGTTAAAACCAACGAACACCAAGATGAAGCCTATTTTGGCTCGAGTTTCGTTGTACATTTTTCCGGTCATCTTCGGGTACCAGAAATGAAGCGCCGCTATTAAACCGATCACGGCCCCGCCCTGCATGGTGTAATGAAAGTGAGCTACGACAAAGTAAGTGTCATGATAGAACACATCAACGGACAGCGTGGCCAGGTAGATACCGGTGGTGCCCGCTACCATAAAGATGAAGATAAATCCGATGGCGTAAAGCATCGGTGTGTCCAGCCGGATTGAGCCCTTATACATCGTGCTAACCCAGTTAAAGACTTTCACCGCCGTAGGCACCGCCACACCGAAGGTAATTAGAGAGAAGTAAATCGCGGCTGTGTCTGAGATCCCAGCGACAAACATATGGTGCGCCCAAACCAAGAAGCCAACTCCAGCAATGGCCAAAGAAGAGGCAGCCACAGCTTTATAACCAAAAATAGGCTTACGAGAGAATACCGGGATAATCTCTGCTATCACTCCGAAAGCCGGAAGGATCATAATGTAAACAACCGGATGAGAGTAAAACCAAAAGAGATGTTGAAATAAAACTGGATCACCTCCTAGCGTCGGGTCAAAGATTCCAACGCCCATGCTGCGTTCCATAATCAGCAGCAAGAGATTTATCCCAACAACTGGAGTAGCGAGCACTTGAATCATTGCTGTTGCATAAGAAGCCCAAATAAATAACGGTAACCTCAACCAGGTCATACCAGGGCACCGAAGCTTATGAATTGTAACGATAAAATTTAAGCCCGTGAGAATTGACGAAAATCCCATCACGAAAGCAGAAAGGGTCATTAGCACAACCGCATTTTGAGTAGTCGAGCTGTATGGCGCATAGAAAGTCCAGCCGGTATCTACTGCTCCCTGAGTAAGACTAAAAAGACCTATCGCTGCACCGCCAACGAAGATGTAATAGCTAAGCAAGTTTAGTCTCGGAAAAGCGACGTCCTTTGCACCAATCATCAGAGGGATCAAAAAATTCCCCATGGTCGCCGGAATTCCAGGGACGATAAACATAAACACCATTATCGCGCCGTGCAGGGTGAACAATCGGTTATAAGTCTGCGCTGTAAAAAACGTCGGTCCAGCCTTAGCAAGTTCCAGTCGAACTAACAGCGCAAAAGCTCCAGCTGTAAAGAAAAATAGAAACATCGTGACAAGATAAAGAATCCCGATCCTTTTATGGTCAATACTAACTAACCAAGACCAAAGGCCCTTTTCATGATTTATATAGTTGTCACCTGCGTGAGCTGCATGTGCGCTCATAGTACCCTCTTCCTTACTTCAAACTTTTAATGAATGCGATTAGATCCTTAATTTCCGCCTCGGTAAACTTATCCCCGAAGACCGGCATGGCTGGCGCAAAGCCTTGAACAACTTTTGCCTGGGAATTTTTAATTGATTCAATTAGGTAAGCATCATCAGCTGTGTAACTCGAACCATCTGAAAGTGTGCCCTTACGTCCATACAGGCCCTTAAATGTCGGTCCGGCTCCTGGAGAGCCATCGATGGTGTGGCAAGCAACGCACATAAACTTTGCAGCGTCACTGTAGTACGCCTTGCCGCGTTCCTCTGGTGTCAGTTTTGTAAGATCAACCGCAGCTGCAGGAGTAGCCATCGCAACTGGTGCACCGCTGGCTGCTTCCTCTGCCATTACGCTATCTAAGTCTTTAATAAAGGCGATAAATGCGCTTATCTCGTCGTCGCTTAGCAGGCCCTGCTGCGATGGCATCACGCTTTTCGGGCCATACCCTTTAACCACATGCTGATCCGGGTTCAATAGCGAAGTCTTAATGTAGTTTTCGTCAACTAGAATCGTCTCGCCATTTTCAAGCGCTTCGTTCTTTCCCCATAGTCCCTTAAAGCCAGGGCCAATCAGTCGAACATCAGTTAAGTTGTGACAGGTATTACAGTTCTTTTCCTGGTATAGCTTTCGACCAAGCTTACTTGGTGTCATTGAGGCCTTAAGCATTTCCTCAGATCGATCGTTAATCCAGCGATCGTATTCGGCACGGGAAACTACCTTAAGCTGAGCCATCATCCCAGAGTGGTCATCACCGCAGTACTCTGTACAAAATACCCGATAATTCCCAGTCTTTATAGGCTGAAACCAAAGCCAAGTGTACATCCCGGGGACCGCGTCTTTTTTCACGCGCATCTCGGGGATAAAAAAACTATGCAGCACGTCACGCGACTGAAGGATGATCTTTACCGGACGATCTACCGGGACAACAAACTCATCGGTCAGCTTTTTCCCGTTTGAATACTCAAAGGTCCAGTCCCATTTTTTAGCCGTAACGTTGATGTCTAAGGTATCTTTCGGCGGAGTACGCATATGCTTGTAGCCAAGGTACCCCTCCGCAGCGATAAAAATTATTATAATTGTGGGAACTACGGTCCAGATGACTTCAAGACGATGATCTCCCGTGATTGCGGGAGTAGGATGCGGCTTGTCCCCTTTTTGTCTGTAACGGATAGCGTAATAAACAGCCGCACCAAATATGGCCACGGTAAAAAACACCGAGAGATCTGTAATCCAGTTATGGATCCAATCAACATCGGCAGCGAATGTCGAAGCCTGCTCAGGAAGAAATCGAAACATCTTTATGCACCAGTATTAGAACTAACCCAAACGAACTTAGAATAATTACGCCGAAACGACCTTTAAGTGAGACAACCTACAATCCCTGTTCTGCAAAACGTTTCCGACCGTATTTGCGTGAAAGGTAAAAAACAAAGCCCACTAAGAACACTACAGTGATTGCCCCTGCAATTCGAAGACTGCTAAGCACAACCCAAGTATACTTCCCCTTAGTAGGGTCAAAGCGAAAGCATAATAGTAAGGCATGATCCAGCAAAGACCCTATTCCACCTTGAGAGGCCTCAATCAGTGACAACCTCACGTCCCAGGGTGGAAAATCAATGCCAAAAAAATACCTGGATATCTTTCCGTCCGGGGTTAGTAGCACAAGGATCGCGGAATGAGCAAAATCATCCTTATCTTTGATATATTTAAACCCTATCTGCTGCATTAGAGCACGAACCGGCTCAGGATCTCCGATCAAAAAGTCCCACCCCGCCCTCTCTTTTAAATTCCGGGTATTAGCCAAGTCAGTAAAATACTTTTCTGATTTTGAATGGGCGCTCTCTAGGGAATCCTTTGGATTAAAACTAACACTCAAGACTTGATATTCCGCTCCAATCTGAAGATCCATGCTCTTAAAGAGCTTCAAGGCCCCGTCCAATAGGAGCCCGCACAACCTGGGACAGCTAAAATATACCGGGGTTATGATCACCGGACGGTGACCTACAAAATAATCACTGAGCGCGACTTCGCGCCCTGTCGTGTCCTTGAATTTAAGTCCTAGATCGATCTGCTCTCCCAACCGCTGATCGATCTGAAGCGCCGCCTCCAATGCGGCAGGATCCTCGGCGGCAAATGCATAAAAAGGCGAACTGCCTATCAATATGAATAACCAAACAAACAGGTGGAGAGCTTTCTCAATCATGGAATCAGCCACCGATAGCATGAAGCGGAAGATTCAGGAAATCGCCAATAGCACTGTTATTTAAGGACCTTATATTACTTATATTGTCTAAACGTTTCTTTGACATATCAAGCAAATTTTCATACCATTAAACTTACCTATGGTAGCAAAAGCTCATCTTGATGTCTGGAAGCAGTTTGAAGAGAACGATCTTACGCATAGCGCTGCGCACCATCTTTTAGCCGTGCATGATCTTCGCAAAGAGCGTGGCTACGCCAGAGTTACGGATGTGGCCAAGTACTTAAATATTACCACCGGGAGCGCATCCACCAATCTTAAAAGTTTAAAGTCCAAAGGCCTAATTGAAGAAGATGACAATCGCTTCTTAAAATTATCAGGTGCTGGAGAATCTTTCGCCCGAGCAGTAATTGCCAGAAAGGAGATTTTCTTAAAATTTCTTACCGATGTCTTAGGGGTTGAGCCAAAGCAAGCTGAAATCGATGCTTGCAAAACAGAGCATTTGCTAAGCCACGACACAAGTGAGCGCCTGCTGGCTTTCATGCAGCATGTATCGAAGGATAAAAAACTACTGAATGTAATTAAAGATCTCCCCCATCCTGAACACTGTCCGTGGAAGGATGGAGATCATAGCGCTGCTGGAAATTGTAAGGTTTGCGGCGACCATTGCCTCTTGGCTGATTGTTGAGGATTATTTAATTTTGATAGAATGAGTTCGAATTTATGAAAGCCAAACTGAAAGAAGCGATGAAAGTCGCTATGAAAGCTAGAGATCAATCCAGGCTCGAAACCATACGCATGATGCTGAGCGCGATTCAGTATGAAGAGATGAACGCAAAAGTTGATGAGTTGCAGGATGAGGCGGTAATAGCTGTGCTAAAACGCGAACTGAAGAAGCGTAAAGAGGAGCAAGAGTTTGCCGAAAAAGCCAGCAGAGCTGATCTAATCGAGAAGGCTCAAAATGAGGCAAAAGTGATCGAGGAATTCCTGCCCACTCAGCTTAATGCCGCACAACTTAGGACGATCATTAAGACTTTTGTTGATCAAGATCAAAGCGCCTCAGTAAAAAGCGTCATGAAGTTTTTAAAGGATCAGTACGCCGGTCAATATGATGGGCGTGAGGCGAGTGATGCGACGAAGGAAGTATTAGAAGGGAAGGGATAAGATTACCACTGCCAAAAAACTGTAGTCGTCGACCCCTCTTTCCTTAGACTAAGCTCAGAGTTGTTCTCCAATTTAGTGCTGAGGCCATCAGCTCCTACTGCGCGGATATGATTTTTGCCCCGAAGCTTAATCACTTCACTGTAAGCCTTAAAAAACTCCTCGGCATCACTTTGCGTGTCCCAGTTTATACGCCATACTACCGTCTCGTCCTTGGAGCCGCCTGCGCTATAGACTACTACCGTATCTCCACCCCATCCAGATGCTCCGTTCGCGCAGCGTTGTTTGTCAGTCATAAACATCGAAAGTAGCGTCGAGATCGCAAATTCTCCGAGAGTATCCCGGAAGATTATCTGCCTCGTATCAGCCGACTCCAATACATCCTCTGGGTCAGGGACATCGATGAACTCTCCGTCTTTTGCCGGATACTTTTCTGGATGGAGGATTTCCTCAGTAGAACGAGGCAGTTTTTTGAAAGCTCGATCGATCTCTCGATAGCCGCCCTTTCTTAGCAGGCTATGCGCAAATCTAAGCCCACTAGTATATGGGAATACCATCATGTTTAAGATGCTAGCAGGAGCATTTTGAGAGGCTGCAATAAGTCCGGTACCAAGAATATTTTGCATCATAATTGAAGCGACACTCTCTTCCTTTGCAATTTCGACTTGCCCCATCAGTTGCCTTGAATAATCGGTCATCACCGCTGTGGCATCCCCTTCGACCAGTGCCGAGTGCGCCATTAGTTCATCGCCGCTAAACTTCTTTGGATCCATTAAAGGAGAAAGATCGAAATATTGATCCTGTAGTGCGTGTGTTAATTCATGGACAGCAACCGGCACTTGTAAGATTGCCGGCATCCACTGAGCCATAACGAAGTGATCCATTTCTGGGTCGTAGTAGCCGCCTAGTTGATCAAGATAAAGTTTTACTACACCTTCTTCGTATGGATAATCGAACGGGATAAACCCGAGAGCCTTATAAACTAACCCTTCCCTCGAAAGTCGTTCAGCCGGAATTTTTGTCTGGATTGTTCCCAGCAGATATTTCTTTACCTCTTCCTTATTTTTTGTGAGACATGGAACCCGTTGTTTGATTTTTAAACCTCTAATCGCACTGGCGTCGGATACCGCCTTGTCAGTAATTGAACAGAGATCGCCCGGATCTGCGGCGAACACGGCAGAGCTAAGAAATAGAGGTATTACCAAGGCAAAGAAATGTCGCATACGAATTTAGCTTATCGACGATTAATAGATCCCTCTAGAGCCTTCTTTGCCTAAGTAGCGGAAAGTTCAGTGTTCGTCCAACTCTTAATTTTCCCACAAAAGTGCTCTAAACTATGCAATTTCTGGGGCAATTCCTGCCATAACGATAGAAGAGAGTACCTTCGGGGTAGATAATTATGGCCCGTTTGACCAATCATAGGCTAAGCCCAATTATTGCGCCACTTGATCTGGCGCTTGCGCCACTTCGTGCACTCGCTCGTGGGCATATTATTCTTATACTTTTCACTGGCGCTATTGCCCTACCAGTGTGGTTCTTCTCACTGTTTTTCGGAAAGATACTAATGCACCTTGTGGAACATTGGATTGGCTTATCCAACCCGTTTGCGGCTATTGTCCCATCAGTCGTCTACTTATCTGTCTGGATAATCGCCTTACCTTTCTTTCTATCTGCCGCTTTACTTCCTATTCGTCTGCTCTGGCATAATGATTCGCTAAAAGTTGAGGCTTTGATCAGTGGCGCTCTTCCATCTCTCCAACGTACTGCTGTTGCGATCATGTTTTCGACACTCGGATTGCTACTAATTATACTCGCGTTTTGTGGCGTAGTTGGTAGTTCGAAGTACCTACTCTCGAACTATCTCAATCAAACTCAGTTGCTGTACTTACAGTACGGAGTCATTTTTACGCTCGGTATCGGGCTAATGCGGACCATTCTTTTCTGTATTATGCTTCCGATAGTTTCAATCTCCCTCGGACTGAGTATTAATGAAGCAAGGCATCTCACGTTGAGAAGCTTAACCTCTGCTTCATGGCTACTGACGCTGTTCATTGCCGCTTGCGTAGCCAGCGCCTACTACACCAATTTGTTCTTTCACGGCGGGGCACTTTCTATCAGTGAAGTTTCAGTTATTGAAGTTTCATCTTACGGAATTATTCTTTGGTATTTTGCGGTCGTATCGGCTTGCTTTGTACTGGGGGCAAACGAGAGCACCGCATCTAGCCACTTCAAGGCATTGCGCGGTGCCGCCTCTCCGATTAAAGTAACAAATACGCTGCCGTCCCAAGTGCAATTAGAACAAAGCGATGATAGTAAGAAACGCAAAGTTCTAGCGGAAAAGAAACGGCGCGCCACGACTGCCCTGACACCCAAGGATGTTGAGCTGATCTTTCGTTAGAACGATAATCGAGCTAATTTTGGGGGTGTGAATAGTAAACCGTCCACCCAAGGTGCAAGCTCCTCACTTCCTGGATTAGTGACGTTTCTCGATCTTCGTCACTCAAATCTAAAGCAAGAGTCGGCTGCCATCCTAACGTTTCTTGCAATTATATTCCTAATTAGATTTGAAAGCATAGTTTCTATCTCGACCCACTATCTTGGAGGCTTTAACGGTGATGCTAGTCTATACATCTACATCGTACGAGAATTTGCCAGAATATTTCCTGGTCTTTCCTTCGAGACCCCGGCCTTTTATCCATACAGTTATTCTTTGGCTTGGAGCGACAACTTTATTCTCCCGGCTTATATTGGGGCAGTGCTTGTTAAGCTTGGCATGCCGTTAGTCGTTAGCTACAATCTATTATTACTCGGGGCCAATTTCTTAAATGGATTATTAACCTACCGACTCAGCTTTCGTTTAACTGGTAGTTGGATCCCAAGCATATTTGCCGGCGCCGCATTCGCTGGATCGAGTTACTTCACATGGAACTTAGGCCATCCGCAGCTTCAGTTCGCTTTTTTCATTCCATTGAGTATCTCCTTATTATTCAGCGCTATCGCAACACGCAGTGGTCGCTATACATTCCTCTGTGGACTTTCAATATGCGCGGCTTTTCTGAGCGCGGTTTACATCGCTGTATTTGTGAGCATGGCGCTTGCGATGATAATTCTTGCCGTAGTGGTATTAAGACCGGAGCGCTTCAATTTTAAAGAGATCTCTATCCTATCAGGATCGGGGCTGCTTGGGCTCTCCCCGCTATTTTACTTCGCTGTGCCGTATCTCAAGGCCCGTGAATATTTCGGTGGGCGGTATCTCTATGAAGCATTTTATTTCTCGGCGGACATTCTTTCATATTTTTCCGCCCCACCATTGCACTCGTTTCTTGGGTTTTCTTCCGGTTGGGCAAGCGCTGAGTCGCATCTTTTTCCGGGGCTAGTTCTAATCTTGGGTGGGATATTTGCGATAAAACGAATCTTTGAGGCAAAGAGCCTTAAGCTAAACGGGATGTGCGCCGTAGCGTGCTTTGTCGGGGCATGCCTTTTGTCTCTCTGCTTAAAGCAGATCAACCCATCACACTTTAATTGGGTTCACCTTATTGCGGCGCTGCTTTCTTTCGCTACTATTCTTCTAGCGTTGCGGCAGTTATACCTTCTTGGACGAATCGAACAAAAGCTTGGGCTCTACATTATCTCGAACCGTGGGATAGTGGCCATTTTTAGCTTCGTGCTGGTTGTATTTTTTATTTTCTCTCTCGGTCCACTTGGAAATCCTGAAAGGCACCAGTTTGCCTTAGGCTTTCACCGACTCTTATTTGAAATTTTCCCCGGAGTTTCGAGTATTCGGGCGATCTGCCGGTCGGGAATCGTTGTCCTATTCTGTCTCTCTATCCTTTCGGCTCTGGCTCTAGCATCTCTTGCGGAGCGCTCCTCATTTAAGACTTTTGTGTTTTGTCCGTTAATCGCTATCGTGCTTCTGGAAAATTTAGTCACGATCTACCCCCTTGAGACTGCTCTCTCGACCCCGCCGGTATTGAATAAATTAAATGAGATACCGAACCACGGTGCTATAATCGGTCTTCCGTTTTCAGCGGATTTATCTGAGCGCGGCCAAGTTGAAAGTTGGTCCAAGTTTGCAACGCTTCAGGGTAACTTCATGCACTGGTTCTTAGAAACTGATCATCCAACCGTAAATGGATACTCGGGGCAGCGATCGTGGATTATTAATAATTTTCCTCGATTGCTCTATAATTTTCCTGACAAAAATTCGGTGGTTGCGCTCTCGTCAGTCGCTGGGTTGCGTTATATTCTCTACTGCTCAAGCTGTCAGCCACACTTTAATCAAGACGATTTTCTTCGCGCACTTCAAGCTTTAGAGTCGGATTTGGCTTTAATCTCGGAAGACCGTAGCGGCAACTTTCTGCTTGAGTTAATTGGTTCAACTAAGATTACCTCAAAAACCTTTCTCCTGGCGCCAGGGACAAGAGAGCCCGAAGCTGACTTAATATTCTCTCTGATGAGTCCATATGAAAATCCTCCAAGAGGAGTAGAAGTCGCACTCAAGCTGTCTGATTCGAACCAGGTTTTTACTGATGTTGCTTTGGAGACCAACGGTAGTTGGAATCAGTTCCAAATTCCGCTTGCCGGGCTTGATTCGGGCGTGGCGCCAATCAAGCTTGAGTTCGATATTCGTGCTAAAGACAGCGCTACTATTCCATCAGTGTTTTTAAAGGGCACAAGGATTGCCGCATCCACACTTCATTCGCATCAGTGACCAAACCGCTTTAATATGATATGCAGAAATCAATGAATTCGGACTCCTCCCGCATAATCTCGCCTTCAGGTCTTCTCTGCCTTGCGCTCGTCGTAGTTACGGCCTTGATCTTGCGCCTTCCATACATTTCTTATGGATTGCCGTTTTTTTATGATGAAGATGAGGGTCATCATTATAATCGGGTAGTAGAGATGGTGAAAAACGGAAAGTTTGATCCGGATTACTTTCGAAAACCATCGCTTCATTTCTATCTACGAATGCCAGTCGTTGCTGCATCATTTCTCTGGGCCGTTCGCAAGGGGGAGGTTCGAGAATTAAAGGATATCAAAACTAGAGATAGTTTCGGTTTGGCTAAATACGCATACACCGCCTTCCCTGAAAGTATGGTCAAGTGGAATCGGGCCTGGAGCCTGATTTGGAGCCTAGCCGTGGTGGCTCTAACTTTTATTATCGCCTGGGAACTTGGATTGCCAACGTTGCTTTGTACGATAACTGCATCAGTGGTCGCCTTTTCGCCAGCGTTAATCGCCGATTCTGCAAAAGTCGGCGTGGATACCCTGATGGTGATGACTACTCTTTTGACGGTGCTGTTGGGCTTAAAGTTAATGCGAAAATTTTCTCTGCCTCTGCTGATATTCGCAGGAATTTCCGCCGGGCTTGCGCTCTCATCAAAATACAACGCTCTACCCGTAGCGGTCATACCATTATTGGTTTGCTTAATTAGAAGACAATGGTCATTCAGCGCAATTTTTTGGGCAGCGTTTAGCCCGATTCTCGGATTTTTTATCGGCACCCCATTCGCTCTTTTGTCTTTGCCTCTATTTTTAGATCAATTTGCTTATGAAATTTGGCACTACGGCATTGAAGGCCATGTTGGGCACATGGCTGAGCCGGGGTGGCCACAGTTATTCTTCTATCTGTCGTGGATATCGCAAAGCGGAACTGGGATGGTGATCTTAATATTAGGTATCCTGGGGCTAGTTCTTGGCCTTGTACGCGGCTCTCGTGAGCTTGTACTTTTGGCTGCTTTCCCATTACTTTACCTCTTTCTAATGTCCAATCAGAAAGCCAACTTTACCCGCAATATGATTGTGGCAATTCCTTTTTTTGCAGTTTTCGCTGGCGTCTTGGGACAGGCCGTATTAGCCAGGTTTAAATCCGATAATCGACTCTGGTTATCTCTGTTTAGTCTGGCGCTGCTGATCCAACCTCTGATTCTCGGGCTCTCTGAGGTTCAAGCCACGCGGATGGCTCCAATTGATTCCAGATTGAATGCTGACAGCTGGTTAGAAGCAAACCAAGCTCTGCTACTTGACACCGCAGTCTCTGGTGAGCTTCAGATGCCTCAGCGTACGTTTCAAAGGCCCGGGGTGCAAAGGTTTGATCCAAAATCAGAGACGACCGAAGACCTTTTCTTAAACGGTTTTGATCGAGTGATTGTTGGGGCAGACGGGTTGCCTGGTGTCATAAAAACTACGGAAGAGGCAAAATTTTCAGGCGAATCAGCTGCGCAAAGGATCGTTAGAAATCCTCAGATATTCTCCTTGAGGCTGGCCGCTCCAGAAGATTATCTGAAGGTCTTTGCTCCTTTGGTTGATCGATCTTTCTCTCACCTTATTACTCCCCCCTTAATCTATCGCGGACATGAGAAGTTGCC